>JBFHPN010000001.1:0-21237 GCA_041592735.1 Oleiphilaceae bacterium
GCGTTGGTAAAACAACAACAAGTGTGAATCTGGCTGCCTCACTTGCAGCCACAAGAAGACGAATTCTATTAATAGATCTTGATCCTCAAGGAAATGCCACGATGGGCAGTGGCATCAGTAAAAATGAAATTGATAAAACAGCCTATGAGTTGCTGACCAAAAAAGCCGAATTTCAGGATGTGGTTATTAAATCTGAGGTTGGTAAGTATGATGTTATTCCTGCTAACGGAGATCTTACAGCTGCCGAGGTAGAACTGTTAGGTGAGATTGGGCGTGAACATCGCTTGAAAGCAGTTCTTAAATTAATACGCGATAATTACGAATTTATTCTGATTGATTGCCCGCCCTCTCTTAATATGCTTACGGTTAACGCATTATCGGCCGCGGATGGTGTACTTATTCCAATGCAGTGTGAATACTATGCCCTGGAAGGTTTGGCAGCATTAATGAATACCATAGAACAAATTAAAGAAACGATTAACCCGGAATTAGAGATTTCGGGAATATTACGAACCATGTATGATCCTCGTAATAGTCTAACCAGGGATGTCTCTGCAGAACTGGAAGAATATTTCAAAGATCAGTTATACAAAGTGGCTATACCTCGAAATGTACGACTGGCAGAGGCGCCTAGCCATGGTATGTCGGTGTTGCAATATGATAAAGCCTCAAAGGGCGCATTAGCCTATTTGGCACTAGCCGGTGAAATAGTTAGAAAAATGAAAGCGGAAGCTAAACTTAAAACTCAATAATAAAACGATCGAGATTAGATAAGTGGTGAAGAAAAGAGGCTTAGGCGAAAAAGGGTTAGGTGCGCTACTAAAAGGTTCCGGCAGCAATTCTGATCACGAGCAGACGCAGGACGGTGAATTAAAATATTTGCCGGTGGAATATCTCCAGAGAGGTAAATACCAGCCACGCAGAGATATGGATCAAGAGGCCTTGGAAGAGCTGGCAGAGTCAATCCGCCAACAAGGAATCATGCAACCTATCATTGTGCGAGAAATAAGTAAGAACAAATTTGAAATCATTGCCGGTGAAAGGCGCTGGCGAGCTGCGCAAATGGCCGGTTTGGATAAAGTGCCTACCATCATTCGCGAAGTAGAAGATAATACTGCAGTGGCAATGGCCTTGATCGAAAATATCCAACGCGAAAATCTTAATGCAATGGAGGAAGCCATTGCATTGCAACGCTTGCAAGAAGAATTTGATCTGACTCAGCATCAGGTAGCGGAAGCCGTTGGCAAGTCTCGCTCTACTGTGACCAATCTGCTGAGACTGATCCAGTTAACAGACGAAGTAAAACTCATGTTAGAGCATGGTGATCTTGAAATGGGTCATGGCCGAGCAATGCTTGCGTTAAGGCCAGAGTTACAAATACAAGCTGCCAGAATGGTTGAAAGTAAATCGCTGTCTGTCAGGCAAACAGAAGCACTTGTTCGAAAGTTGCTCGAAGATCAAAAAGAAAAACCTAAAAAAGAAACCAAAAATAATAAAGATGTTGAAAGGCTTGAGGAAGACTTGTCGGAAAAAATCGGAGCCATAGTGAGTATTCAACATACACCTAGAGGTAAGGGTAAACTCACTATCAAATATAACTCCTTAGATGAACTTGACGGGATATTGAAGCATATACGTTAACCGGGTGTTTAAAAAATAAACTGAATATTTTTAATTATTCAGTTTCATAAGGTTGAATGCGAATTGCAATCCACCTATAATCCCCCACGTTTTGAGATGTGAAAGTTAACGCAGCAAGGCGTTTTAAGATAACTTGGCCAACTACACATAACGAAAATAAAAACAAATAAGATTTATGCAGCAAAGTTACTAAAATCTTTGTTTTGGCCGGAGTGAACAGACGCAGATGGTGATCGGTAGACACAGACCACCGGTACTGAAAATATTCTGTACACAATTAGCAGTTACTTTGCTGATTAGTGCAATTTACTATTTTGTTAGCGGAAAAGTGGCGGGATATTCGGCTTTTCTGGGTGGGATAATATTCATCATCCCACAAGTATATTTTACCTTGAAAGCATTTATGTACTCTGGTGCAAGAGCGATAGATAAAATAGTAGTCAGTTTTTATAAAGGCGAATCAGCAAAAATTATCTTGATTGTAATTGGTTTTGGTTTGGTATTCAGTTTTGTTAAACCAATTGATTATCTCGCACTTTATTCAGCATTTATTGTGTTACTGGTAGTGAATTGCTTTTCTGCAATGATTACACACTAACCGGTACATAAACGTTATTGAATTTTTTTATAACTTTTAACAGTAGGCTCAAATATGGCAGGCGAAAACCCTACAACTACCGAATATATACAGCATCACTTAACAAATCTCACCTTTGGCCAGCTCCCAGCAGGCACAGTGCGTTATGACGGCACTGTTCTGACGGAAAGCACCTGGACCATGGCGCACGGAACACAAGAAGCTGCCGCAATGGGTTTTAATGCGTTCCACGTAGACAGCTTGCTCTGGTCATTTGGCCTAGGTCTTATTTTCTGTTTGATTTTCCGCTCAGTCGCAAAAGCTGCTAGCAGTGATGTGCCAGGAAAATTCCAGAACTTTATCGAAATTATTGTGGATTTTGTGGATAGCAACGTAAAAGATATGTTCCACGGCCGTAATCCTCTCATCGCACCTTTAGCATTGACCATTTTTGTCTGGGTATTCTTCATGAATCTAATGGACCTGATTCCAGTAGATCTAGTGCCTTGGATTTTGATGCAGTTAGGTGTTGAATATCAGAAAATTGTACCCTCAACCGACCCGAATATTACGCTTGGTATGGCCTTAGGCGTATTTATACTCATGCTTTACTATTCAGTTAAAATCAAAGGTATCGGTGGGTTTACTAAAGAATTAACCATGCACCCTTTCAATCATTGGGCGTTTATACCTGTTAACCTTTTTATGGAATTAGTCGGTTTGTTGGCAAAACCTTTCTCATTAGGTTTGCGACTATTCGGAAACATGTACGCTGGAGAAATGATCTTTATTCTGATTGCGGTCATGTACAGTGCAGGTTGGATATTCGGTCTCTTTGGCGGATTCCTGCAAATTGGCTGGGCAATATTCCATATTCTGGTTATTACTCTGCAAGCATTCATTTTCATGGTTTTGACCGTCGTGTACTTAAGTATGGCGCACGAAGATCACTAACCGACTTTAAACTTACCAGTAACTTTAACTTAACTTAAAATCAATAGGAGAAAAAAATGGAACTAGTAATTATTGCAGCAGCAATTATGCTTGGTCTTGGTGCACTTGGTGCGGCAGTTGGTATGGGACTTTTGGGTGGTCGTTTGCTTGAAGGTACAGCGCGTCAGCCAGAATTAGGTC
This sequence comes from Oleiphilaceae bacterium, assembly GCA_041592735.1. GTDB lineage: Bacteria > Pseudomonadota > Gammaproteobacteria > Pseudomonadales > Oleiphilaceae > PZPK01. Next base: position 3,353 of record JBFHPN010000001.1, read on the forward strand.
CTATGCTTCAAGGTAAAATGTTCTTACTTGCAGGTTTGATTGACGCGGTACCCATCATTGGTGTTGGTATTGCTATGTACTTGATCTTCGTTGTTGCCCCAGGTGTTGGTGCGTAATCGTTTACAAAACGACTATCGATTACCCCTTACATAAACCGGAAACGAAACGAGGTAATTAGTGTGAATATTAATTACACACTTGTTGGACAGATGATTTTTTTCGCAGGCTTTGTGCTGTTTTGCATGAAGTATGTCTGGCCACCGATTATAGGTGCCATGACAGAGCGAGAAAAAAAGATAGCAGATGGTTTAGCCGCAGCAGACAGAGCATCCAAAGATCTTGAACTTGCACAGAAAAAAGCAGGTCAGAGTCTGACAGAAGCTAAAGCGCAAGCAGCTGAACTGATCGAGCAAGCAAACAAAAGATCAAACCAGATTATCGAAGAGGCGAAAGTTATTGCGCGTCAGGAAGGTGATCGTTTGATCAGTGCAGCAAAAGCGGAAATTGAGCAAGAAAGAAATCGCGTGATTGAAGAGCTTCGTAAAGAAGTTGCTTCTATCGCAATTGTAGGTGCAGAGAAAATTCTTGGTTCCTCAATTGATGCCTCCAAGCATGGTGAAATGCTCGATAAGCTGGCAGCAGAAATTTAAGAGAGTGGATGATGGCAGAATCAATTACGATTGCCCGACCCTATGCTAAAGCGGCTTTTCAAGCAGCGAAAGAAAGCCAGGCACTGACGCAATGGTCAGAAATGCTTGGATATGCTTCCGCAGTGGCGGTGGACGAGAATATGGAAATTATTCTCGATCACCCTGCTTTAACCAGCGAGCAAAAAGCGCAGTTTTTTATAGATGTGTGCGGTGACAATCTGACAAGTGAAGGCAAAAATTTTGTGTATGTTCTTTCAGAACATAATCGCCTGGGATTGATATCTGACATTGCTGAATTATTCGAAAGCTACAGAGCACTACTTGAGCGTTCTATAGATGTAAAAGTAGAGAGTGCTTTCGAGTTAAGTGATGCGCAGAGTGAAAAACTGGCACAAGCACTAAGTAAAAAATTAGATCGGACAGTCGTTATCGAAACCAAGGTCAATCAGGATTTAATCGGTGGTGTGATTATTCATGCCAACGACATGGTTATCGATGCTTCTGTGCGTGGCAAAATTGCTAAACTGGCCGAAGCGATAAGTGCTTAATTGGGCAGATTCAGGTTTGAGGATATAAGGCATGCAACAGCTAAACCCAGCTGAGATCAGCGAAATAATCAAGAAGCGCATCGCACAATTAGATGTTTCTTCAGAAGCCCGCAATGAGGGCACAATCGTCAGTGTATCTGACGGTATAGTACTAGTTCATGGTCTTGCCGATGTAATGTACGGCGAGATGGTAGAGTTTGAAACCGGTGTATACGGTATGGCGCTTAACCTTGAGCGTGATTCTGTTGGTGTCGTTGTTCTGGGCGACCCCAAAGGTCTTGCTGAAGGACAAAAAGCACGCTGTACAGGTCGTATACTTGAAGTACCTATTGGTGAGGCATTATTAGGTCGCGTGGTAGATGCATTAGGTAACCCTATCGATGGTAAAGGTCCTATCGAAACCACACTGACCGCGCCTCTTGAAAAAGTAGCGCCTGGCGTAATTGCTCGTCAATCGGTTGATCAACCTGTTCAAATCGGTTTGAAAGCCATTGACTCAATGGTACCAATCGGTCGTGGCCAGCGAGAGTTAATCATCGGTGACCGTCAAACTGGTAAGACAGCTATTGCGATTGACGCAATCATCAACCAGAAAGGCACAGGCGTTAAATGTATTTATGTTGCCATTGGTCAAAAACAATCATCGATTGCTGCAGTCGTACGTAAACTCGAAGAGCATGGTGCGATGGATCATACCATCGTAGTTGCTGCGGGTGCTGCTGATCCTGCGGCCATGCTATTCCTTGCCCCTTATGGCGGTACCACCATGGGTGAGTATTTCCGTGATCGTGGTCAGGATGCATTGATCGTATTTGATGACTTAACCAAACAAGCCTGGGCATATCGTCAAATTTCATTGTTACTCCGTCGTCCACCAGGTCGTGAAGCTTATCCCGGTGACGTTTTCTATCTTCACTCAAGATTATTGGAACGTGCCTCACGTGTTAATGCCGACTACGTAGAAGCGTTCACAAATGGTGAAGTGAAAGGTAAGACGGGTTCATTGACTGCTCTGCCAATTATCGAAACGCAAGGTGGTGACGTTTCTGCTTTCGTTCCGACAAACGTAATTTCTATTACCGATGGTCAGATCTTCCTGGAAACCAACCTGTTCAACTCCGGTATCCGTCCTGCTATGAACGCAGGTATTTCGGTATCTCGAGTTGGTGGTGCAGCGCAAACCAAGATCATCAAAAAACTGGGTGGTAGCGTTCGTCTGGCTTTGGCGCAATATCGTGAATTGGCTGCCTTCGCTCAGTTTGCATCGGATCTTGATGATGCAACGCGTAAACAGCTTCAGCATGGTCAGCGTGTTACAGAACTGATGAAGCAAAAACAATACAGCCCTTTAAGTGTTGCAGAAATGGGTGTCGTACTGTTTGCAGCAGATAACGGATTCTTAAATGACGTTCCTGTAAATAAAGTGGTTGATTTCGAAGCAGCCATGTTGTCTTACATGAATGCTGAACAAGCTTCACTTCTGGCTAAGATCAATGAGAAAGGCGATTACAATGATGAAATCGCTAATGGCATCCGATCTGCACTAGAGACATTTAAGTCAACACAAACTTGGTAATAACATTGAGAAAGGCTAATTGGCCTTTCTCTTTATTTACCTGACAGTGAACAGGACTTTATAGGCGACATACAATGGCCGTTGGTAAAGAGATACGCAATCAGATTTCGAGTATCAAGAGCACGCAGAAAATTACGAGTGCCATGCAAATGGTTGCTGCTAGTAAAATGCGCAAAGCTCAAGAAAGAATGAGTTTAGGCAAGCCTTATGCTGACAAAATACGTTCAGTCGTAAGTCATCTTGCTAACGCGACAACCGAATATAACCACCTTTATTTGCAACAACGAGAAGTCAAGCGTGTTGCTTATATCGTTATATCGACTGATCGCGGATTATGTGGTGGTTTGAACGTCAATTTGTTCAAAAAAACCGTCAAAGAAATGAAAGCTTGGAGAGATAAAGGTGTAGAAGTCGACTTCTGTGCCGTGGGTCAAAAGGCAATTTCTTTCTTTAAAAGTTATGGCGGAAACGTAGTGGCAGCAATTAGTCATTTAGGTGACCAACCTTCTGCACACGAATTAATCGGTTCTGTGAAAGTCATGCTGGATGCTTATGATCAGGGTAAAATTGACCGTTTATTTGTTGTTTACAATGAATTTGTCAATACCATGACTCAAAGCCCGATGATTACACAACTGCTGCCGTTAGAAGCTTCTGATGATGCATCCCTAAAACATCACTGGGATTATATTTATGAGCCAGAAGCTAAAGATTTGTTGGATGGTTTATTAACTCGATACATTGAGTCACAGGTTTATCAGGGTGTAGTTGAAAACGTTGCGTGCGAACAAGCCGCACGTATGATCGCGATGAAGAGTGCGACAGATAATGCCGGTGAATTGATTAATGAACTGCAATTGATTTACAACAAAGCGAGACAAGCCGCAATTACTCAGGAAATTTCTGAAATTGTAGGCGGCGCAGCTGCTGTTTAAAACATAACTTTTAATGAATAAATAGATACCGGATTCGGTATTGATAAGAATTTAATTTAACGAGGAACCGAGCATGAGTAGCGGAAGTATCGTACAGATCATAGGAGCGGTAATCGACGTCGAATTCGCGCGTGATTCTGTACCTAATGTTTATGATGCGTTGCATGTAGATGGTAGTGAAACCACCCTGGAAGTTCAGCAACAACTAGGTGATGGAATTGTTAGAACAATTGCAATGGGAAGTACCGAAGGTCTTAGAAGAGGCCTGGTTGTATCTAACACAGGCGCACCAATATCTGTACCTGTAGGTATTGAAACCCTTGGGCGCATTATGGATGTGTTAGGCAGACCAATCGATGAACGAGGTGATATCGGTGAACAGGAACGTATGCCAATACACCGAAAAGCCCCTACTTATGCAGAACAGGCTGCTTCAGCTCAGTTGCTGGAAACGGGCATCAAGGTAATCGATCTGGTTTGTCCGTTCGCTAAAGGTGGTAAAGTTGGTCTGTTTGGTGGTGCCGGTGTAGGTAAAACCGTTAACATGATGGAACTAATCAACAACATCGCATTAAAGCACTCAGGTTTATCTGTGTTTGCGGGCGTTGGTGAACGAACTCGTGAAGGTAACGACTTCTACCATGAAATGCAGGAAGCTGGCGTTGTAAATTTATCTGAACCAACCAAATCCAAAGTTGCGATGGTTTATGGACAGATGAATGAGCCACCTGGAAACCGTTTGCGCGTTGCATTAACAGGTTTGACCATGGCTGAAAAATTCCGTGATGAAGGTAAAGACGTATTATTATTCGTCGACAATATTTACCGTTATACACTGGCAGGAACAGAAGTATCAGCGCTATTAGGTCGTATGCCTTCAGCGGTTGGTTATCAGCCTACATTGGCTGAAGAGATGGGTGTTCTTCAAGAACGTATCACATCTACCAAAACAGGTTCCATCACCTCGATTCAAGCGGTATATGTACCTGCTGATGACTTGACAGATCCATCACCAGCGACAACCTTCTCGCATCTTGATGCGACAGTTGTACTGAGCCGTGATATCGCATCCAAGGGTATTTATCCAGCGATTGATCCATTGGATTCAACATCACGTCAGTTAGATCCATTAATTATCGGCCAAGAGCATTATGATATTGCGCGTGGCGTCCAGACAGTTCTGCAACGTTATGCGGAATTGAAAGACATCATCGCCATTCTTGGTATGGATGAGTTATCAGAAGACGATAAGATGACGGTCGCACGGGCACGTAAAATTGAACGTTTCTTATCGCAACCATTCCATGTTGCTGAAGTATTTACTGGTTCACCAGGAAAATACGTATCTCTGAAAGATACGATTCGTGGTTTCCAAGGTATACTGGCAGGTGAGTATGATGACTTACCAGAACAGGCATTTTACATGGTTGGCTCGATTGATGAAGCCATTGAAAAAGCCAAGAAAATGTAAGTAAACCTTTCTGAAGAGCATGAATGCATTCATGTTCTTCAGTTTATTTAGGAAATGAAAATGGGTATAAGCGTGCATTGTGATATCGTAAGTGCCGAGGAATCAATATTCTCCGGAGAGGTTGAGCTTGTCGTTGCAGCAGGTACACTGGGTGATCTCGGTATCGCTCCAGGCCATGCGCCGCTAATGACCAGCTTAAAGCCAGGCCCTGTACGAATCATTAAACAAGGTGGTGAAGAAGAAGTATTCTATGTCTCAGGAGGCTATCTTGAGGCACAACCAAATATGGTAACCATTCTTTCTGATAGTGCGCAACGTGCTGATGATTTAGATGAAGCTGCTGCTCTCGAAGCCAAGAAAGAAGCTGAAAGAGAATTCGCAAATCAAAGTGGTGACTTTGATTACTCTCGAGCGGCTTCTATACTCGCTGAAGCCTCAGCCCGTTTACGTGCAATTCAACAACTACGTAAAAAACATTGATATTAATGTAATCGATCAAAAAGGCAGCTCAGGCTGCCTTTTTTTATCTATATAATTAACGCTATACTGCATTCTTTAAGTCTTAACTGTGCATTTAATTGAAGGTTCGATATGGATTTACACATTGTTATTCTAGCTGCGGGGCAAGGTTCACGCATGAAATCTGCCACACCTAAGGTGCTTCATAAGGTGGCTGGCAAACCAATGCTGCAACATGTGATAGATACCGTTAAAAAACTGGATGCATCGTCTATAAACATCGTTATTGGTCATGGTTCAGACCAAGTAAAGAACACAATAGATGAAAATATTAACTGGTGTTACCAGGCAGAACAGCTTGGCACCGGCCATGCGGTTGCGCAAAGTTTGGAGCACATTCCCAAAAGCGGACAAGTTCTGATTTTGTATGGCGATGTACCGCTCATCACAGAAAAAACCCTCAGGGCGATGCTTGAAAAAGTTGACGAGGAACATATCGCGCTGCTCACAGTCGAACTAGAGAATCCGAAAGGTTACGGCCGAATCATCAGAAACTTTGAAGGTAATATTAAAGCAATAGTTGAAGAAAAAGATGCAACAGATGAGATTCGCTCGATACACGAAGTGAATACAGGCATATTAGCGATGAGAGCAGAGCATCTTCTGACTTATATTCCTTTATTGCAAAATAATAATGCGCAAAAGGAATACTATCTGACGGATGTAATAGAAATCGCCAATAAAGCAGGTAAAAGAATCATTGCACTGCACCCAGATTATGAACAAGAAGTTCAGGGCGTTAACAACCGCTTGCAACTTTGTGAGCTTGAATGCTGGTATCAAGGTCAATTGGCAGAACAATTAATGTTAAATGGCGTGACTTTATATGACCCGAATCGAATTGATATCAGGGGTGAACTCAACTGCGGAACTGACGTTGAAATTGATATAAATTGTGTATTCAAAGGGAAAGTTATTCTGGGTGATAGAGTAAGTATTGGCCCAAATTGTGTTCTTGAGAATTGTAGCGTTGGTAATGACACCACAATATTAGCGAATTGCGTGATAGAAAATGCCACCTTGCATGAAGGTGTATCCGTTGGGCCCTTTGCAAGGCTGAGACCGGGGACGGTATTAGAAAATCACTCTAAGGTCGGCAACTTTGTTGAAACTAAAAAAACCCACGTTGGTGAAGGTAGTAAAATTAATCATTTAAGCTATGTAGGTGATGCTACACTTGGTAAAAATGTGAATGTGGGTGCGGGTACAATTACCTGTAATTATGATGGCGTCAACAAATTCACAACGGAATTGGAAGATGGGGTCTTTGTCGGTTCTAACAGCTCACTGGTAGCGCCAGTCAAAGTGGGAAGAAATGCGACAATTGGTGCAGGCTCCACGGTTGTTAAAAATGTTGAAACAGATCAACTCGCTGTCGCACGCTCCCGACAGAGAAATATCGATGGCTGGCAACGGCCAACCAAGAAATAATTGACGAAAGAATTTATTAAAAAGGAAAGAGCATGTGCGGAATTGTTGGTGCTGTAGCGCAAAGAGATGTTTCAGCGATTTTGATAGAAGGTTTAAAGCGTCTTGAATATCGTGGTTATGATTCAGCCGGTCTGGCATTAATTCGCCGAAACGGGGAGTTTCAGCGCATACGCCGAAATGGCAAGGTGGCTGAGTTGGCCAAGGCTGTTTCTGAATTAGAGCACGATGGTGGAATAGGTATTGCTCATACACGTTGGGCAACGCATGGTAAACCCAGTGAACGTAATGCTCACCCCCACGTATCCTCTGAATCAATTGCGGTAGTGCATAATGGCATTATTGAGAATCACCATATTCTGCGCGAAAAACTGATCGCAGCCGGTTACACATTTACATCGGATACCGATACGGAAGTCATTGCTCATCTTGTTGATTTTGAACGTCGTACCCATCCAGATTTGTTAGAAGCATTTCAAGTGAGTATCAAGCAGCTTGAAGGGGCTTACGGTACGGTAATTATGGATATGCGCGATCCAAATCGATTAATCGCAGCCAGATCAGGCAGCCCTTTAGTAATTGGTTTTGGCCTGGGTGAAAACTTTCTGGCATCTGATCAACTTGCGTTATTACCTGTTACCAATAAATTTGCTTATCTTGAGGAAGGCGATATCGCCGATATTTCCAGAGATGAAGTGACAATATACGATCACTCAGGTAATCAGGTCGTTCGACAGATAAAAGAGTCTGATATTACACACGATGCAGGAGATAAAGGGCCATATAAACATTACATGCTTAAGGAAATTTATGAGCAGCCCATTGCTGTAAAAAATACCCTGGAAGGCAGAATTGTAGATGGTGAATTAAATATTCAGGCATTCGGTGAAAAAGCAGAAACGATTCTGGCGGATATCGAATTTGTGCAGATTATTGCCTGTGGCACCAGTTATCATTCCGGAATGGTCGCCAGATACTGGTTTGAAGAAATAGCCGGCATTCCATGTAATGTTGAAATCGCCTCCGAATTCCGATATCGAAAATCCTTTGTTCATAAAAATTCATTAATAGTGACCATATCCCAATCTGGTGAGACCGCAGATACGCTGGCAGCACTAAGATTAGCAAAACAAGTTGGTTATAAGGCCAGCCTGACAATCTGTAATGTGCCGGGTTCTTCTTTAGTTCGTGAATCTGATCTGGTTTATATGATGCAAGCAGGTGCTGAAATAGGTGTCGCTTCAACCAAAGCCTTCACTGTACAGCTGACTGGTTTACTATTGCTTGTCTTAGCATTGGGGCGTTATAAAAGCTTAGCTAAATCGACAGAAGAGACTATCATCAAGGCCTTGATATCGTTGCCGGCCAAATTAGAGCAAACGCTTGAAATGAACAGCAGGATAAAACAGGTCGCTGATGATTTTGCGGATAAACACCATAGCCTGTTTTTAGGGCGGGGTGAGCAATACCCCGTTGCGATGGAGGGTGCGCTTAAATTAAAAGAGATCTCCTACATTCATGCAGAGGCTTATGCAGCTGGTGAGTTAAAGCATGGGCCTTTGGCGTTAATTGATGCCGATATGCCAGTCATTGTGGTTGCACCCAACAATGAATTACTCGAGAAACTTCATTCGAATGTCGAAGAAGTTAGAGCCAGGGGCGGTTTAATGTATGTATTCGCAGACCGCCAGGCACACTTTCAAAGTGATAAAACCATGTGTGTGCTCGATGTACCTCATTGTGAAGATGTGATAGCACCTATCGTTTATACCGTTCCATTACAGTTGCTAAGCTATTACGTGGCCTTGATTAAAGGAACGGATGTTGATCAACCCAGAAATTTGGCAAAATCAGTCACCGTTGAATAATTCATAGATTATGGCCTAAAGGTAGTTGTCGTTTGGTGGTCTGCATAGGTTCGGCCGGTTGGTTCAGAATACACCGGTTGAATCTGTGGTATCACGGGAAGCGATTGAGAAAACTTCAGGGTATCACTTTCTGAAAGAATGTCACTTTTTCCATCGCTGATTGTGGATTTAGCTTTATTTTTATCACTTTCTTCTTTGACCTTTTCATGAACAGGCTTAGCAATGCCATCGGCATTATTGGATTGCACTAGCAGTGCGCCTTCAATGGCCATATCAGAAAGTGAATCTTGATCTATTTCTTTTAGTGGAAAGGTATCCAGTGTTGATTTCTGCTGTATTGAAAACTCTAAATCTAGATTAATATCTTCATCGGCGTATGAATAAGAAAAAAGCATGCTACTCAGCAGGATAAAGACAAGGCAGAGATTTATCTTTGTGTTTATTCTCAGGATCATGTCAACCTCGGTTATATTGAGCGGTGAATACTGATAGTAAGCAAACACCAATAGAAATACTATGTCGTGGTTAATGATATCAACCCAAATATTAGGTTGCAGATGGGAGAAGTTTTTTTGAAAACACCTTTAATCACAAGAGGCGGTTTTGAAGCGCTTAAGGCGGAACTAGACCAACTTTGGCGGTTTGAGCGTCCTGAAGTTACAAAAAAGGTGACTTGGGCTGCGAGTCTGGGTGATCGAAGTGAGAATGCTGATTATCAATACAATAAAAAGCGTCTTCGAGAAATTGACCGTCGTATTCGTTACTTACAGAAAAGTATTGATAGCCTGAAGGTAATTGATTATCACCCCGATCAGCAAGGCAAAGTGTATTTCGGAGCATGGGTTGATGTTGAGAATGATGCCGGTGAAACAAAGCGTTTCAGGATTGTCGGCTACGATGAGATTTTTTTGCGAAACGACTACATATCGATAGATTCACCGATGGCGAGAGCGTTATTAGGTAAATCTGTGGATGATGAGGTTATCGTACGCAGTGCGGTTCAGGAGACAAGTTGGCTAATTAATCAGATTGAATACGAAAAAAATTAGAACCCGTTAACTAATTATTAATTGTGTTGTTATGAGTAGTTAAAGCCTGGAGCTTTTTAAGAATATTCACTGTTATAATGTAACATATTGTTACGATTTAGGTTGTAGTATCTAAAAGTAAATCGTATTGTCTGACTCAGTTCAGGGCACTAATTATATATTGCCGTCACATGTTGTGCCGGTAACCTGGTGGAGGAAAAAATGATCGCTCAGAAAAAATTAAACGAAATCGCTGAGACTATTTTGTCTCAGTTAGATAATTTAGGATACAGTTTGGACAATATGGGTGTCGAAAATCAGATCAATCGCCATAATCTGATTGCTTTACTTATGTTTGGTCAAAAACGTTTGGAAGGTGAATTAGATAGCCTTAATGCCAAAATCGGAACGGGTAAGGCTAAAATCGAGGGTATTGTAGACTCAACAGAAAAGTTACTGTTAAGCGCAGGAAATCTTGCTTTATTCCCCGCTAAATACACATTTGATCGCGTCAAAGCTGTCGCTAATTCAAATAGTTAATTCGCTGTTTTAAACGCAGTCTGCCGGGGAAAAATTAATTCAACGATTAATCCTGGCTGATTGTCTGAAAGTTCGACTTTGCTGTGGTGGATGTCCATCACAGCAAGTACCAGGCTCAAACCTAGACCATTTCCGGGTAAAGAACGGCTTTTGGCAACACGGTAAAAGCGTTGAAAGACCTTGTCGCGCTCTTCTTCAGGTATTCCAATACCATTGTCTGCAACACTCAAACTTATATTCTTGTCTTTCTCTTGTAATATCAGGTTGATATGGCCACCTTCAGGCGTATATTTGATGGCATTATCAATAAGATTACACAATGTTTGGAAGATCAGATCACGATCCCCAATCATCTCAATATTGCTATCAATGTGATGTTGAAAAACCTGTTCTTTATCTTCAGCCAATGCCTCATAAAGCTCACCGGCATCTTGTACCAACTCACTTAAATTGAATTTGTTAAAATTCGATGCTTTATTGCTGACTTCCAGTCGCGCTATACGCAACAGCGCATTAAAGGTAGCGAGTAACTGATCTGCCTCGGCAACCGCATCAGAGACCTTTTGTCTGTCTGAATCGCGTTCTACTGAAAGTAAGGTGTTTTCTAAATGATTTCGTAGTCGAGTAAGAGGGGTACGCAAATCATGGGCAATATTATCGGAAACATGACGAATGCCATCCATTAACTGAACAATTCTATCCAGCATTTCATTTAGGTTTCGTGCCAGTTGATCAAAGTCATCATTCGTACCGCGATCTGGAATACGCAATAGAAGGTTGCCTTTCATAATTTTTTGGCTGGTCTGGTTGATCAACTCAATTCGCTTGGCAGTGCTTCTGCTCATCATTATGCCGCCAAACATGGCCAGCGCAAAGGTAATGGCCATGCCGAAATTAATCGCGCGTTCGACCAGTTCCTTAAGCGCCATGAATTCATGTACATCCCGACCAACCAAGAGTCGTAAGCCACCAGGGACGATGAACACTCTTGCACGGGCAGGTCGTGATTCAGGGTTTGACCAGCCAATATTTTCATTCAGTGTGAAGTTTAACCAGCCATCCTGAACCGAACCATCTTCGGGCCATTTATTGATATTACCGGCTAATTTAATGAAATCTCTTGCAGTAAACAGGTAGACCGCTTTGCCGTTCGGGTCTCTGGCGACCCGTTCTCTGATAACACTAATCAGGCCATTAAGGCCTTGTCTTTGATATTGCTCCGCCAAGCCAATGATTTCAGCTTCTATGGTTTCATCGGTTTGACTCGACATATAGCCGGCAGTTGCCCAGTAAATGAAGCCCATCAGAATAAATACTGATGTGGCGAAGAGTACCATGTACATCACCGCCAGCTGGAATGTTGAGGTCCGAAGTAATCTAAGGATCTTCACTAAGGATATACCCTGCTCCACGAACTGTTTGAAGCAATTGCTTGGGGAAATCTTTATCTATTTTGGAGCGTAAGCGACTGATGTGTACATCGATAACGTTGGTTTGCGGGTCGAAATGGTAATCCCAAACCTGTTCTAGCAGCATCGTTCTGGTGACCACTTGCCCTGCATGTTTCATTAAATATTCCAGCAAACGAAATTCTCTCGGTTGAAGATCTATTTTTTCGGAGCCACGTTTAACGGTTCTGGCCAGTAAATCCATTTCAAGGTCGGCAACGGTTAAATGAGTAACCTTTTCGCTCCCTTTACTGCTTCCCCGTCTGACAAGGACTTCTAGTCTGGCGAGTAGTTCTGTATACGAAAAAGGTTTCGTTAAATAATCATCACCACCACCTCGAAGACCTTCTACACGGTCATCTACATCGCCTAATGCGCTTAGTATGAGAACAGGCGTCTGGTTACCCGTGGCACGAATGGTTTTGATGATGGACAGACCATCCATACCCGGTAACATACGGTCAATAATCATGACATCATAGTTTTCGCTGGCGGCCAGTAATAACCCTGCTTTACCATCTGCAGAATGATCAACCACATGGTCGTTTTCTTTTAAGCCGTTTACTAAATAAGCGGCGACATCTTTATCGTCTTCAATTACTAATATACGCATTTTAACCTCAGACTAAGTTGTTCTATTTTTTTTAATCCGCTCGTAAGCGTCTTTAATTTCTTGGGTTTTTTCAGTTGCTATTTTCATCATTTCTTCGGGAAGGCCTTTAGAAACCAACTTGTCAGGATGATGCTGACTCATGAGTTTTCTATAAGCCTTTTTTAATTCTGCATCGCTGCAATTTTCTGACACCCCTAATAGTGAATAGGCAGATTGCAATGCGTGAGCTGATTCCTTTGTGTTTTTATCTGCTGTATGAAAACGAGTGTAAGCCTGCTCAGCACTCACGCGTGCCAGAATTTGTTCAAACTGGCGGCGTTGAAAACCAAGGCCTTCGGCAATCACTAATAATGTTGTTTGTTCAGCAGGATGTAACTCTCCATCGGATAGTGCTGTGGAGAGCTGTATTTCCATAAACATCAACAACAGATTAGAGCGTCTTCCGCAAGTTTGCCTGAATTGAGCAGTGACTGCCGTTACATCAAAATCAGTTGCTTTCCCCTCATTAAAGAGGTGAATGGCCAGCTTTTTTTGTTCATCAGTAAGTTGCATTTTGAGCATAATGTGGCGTGCATTGGATATCTCCGCTTCGGTGACACGTCCATCTGCTTTGGCAATATGGCCCATGATTGAGAATGTAGCCGTAAAAAAGGCCGCCTGGATATCTTCATTATGCTCAAAATTATACTTTTCAGGTTGTGCTTCAAGGTCATTAATGCCTTTATCCAGAGTATGGCCCAAGGCTGCACCGAGTAGCGCTCCAATTGGCCCAACTAAGGCAAATCCGAGTGCGCCGCCAACGACCTTTCCCCACCAACTCATGTACACAACCTGTCTAAATGATATATAGGCTGAATTTTTAGCATAGTTAGCCCGGATAACCAGTTAAAAGTTCGTAACCCGTTAGGCCTTGGTGCTATCACGAAGCCATTCAAGGCTGTCTTCAGTCGTGCCGGAGGGTATATATTCAGCGCTTACCCAACCTGAATAATTCAACTCATCCAATCGTGAAAACACTCTGGGAAAATTAATTTCACCGGTACCAGGTTCATGTCTACCGGGGTTATCGGCAAACTGAATATGCCCAATTTGTGTTAATTGCTGGGTAAGTGTGCGCAAAATATCACCTTGCATGATTTGCATATGATAGATATCAAACTGGATTTTAATATTAGACGCCCCCGTTTCGGTGATAAGCGCTGATGCTTTCGTCAGGGTATCAATCATGAAACCGGGCATATCAATTTTACTATTGATGGGTTCGATCAGTAATTGGATATCATTTTCAGCCAGCCTATTGGCTGCAAAACCCACATTGGACACGAGTGTGTCCCAATAGAGCGAGAAGTGGGTGTCGGCTAGTTTCTCAGGAAGCAGGCCTGCCAGACAATTAACTTGTGTTACTCCAAGTTTTTTGGCGTAATGAATCGCCAATTCAAGCCCCTCTTTGAAGTCGTGTTCACGCCCTGGAAGGCAAGCCAGACCTCGTTCTCCTTTGATCCAGTTACCGGCTGGTAAATTGAACAGAACTTGTTTTAGCTGATTCTCAGCCAGCTTCTCGGCGAGAAGTTCGGCAGGCCACTCATAGGGAAACAGATACTCAACAGCCTGAAACCCTGCCTGGGAAGCGTGTTTGAATCTTTCCAGAAAAGGTACTTCCTGGAAAAGCATGGTCAAATTCGCAGCAAATTTCGGCATGGAAAGCTCCCTATTCCGTTTCAGATCATGAGTATGATGACAGTATTGTTTGATTAATATGCTCTAATTCCAGGAGTAAGCCACTATGATCGACGCCTTCGTGCCCATTCGCAATGAGTGAGCGGTATAATTCAAAGGTGCGTTGAGAGAGTGGCAGGCTCAGATTCGCCGCGCGCGCTTCATCTAGAATCGTCTGCATATCTTTCAATTGAACTCTTGATGTGGCGCCTGGTGTAAAATTCCGCGTGAGCATGCGTTTACCATGTTGCTCCAAAATTTTGCTGGCTGCAAATCCGCCACTCAATGCCTGATGAACGGCATTAAGATCAGCGCCCTGTTCTGAGGCAAGTAATAAGGCCTCAGAAACCGCGCCAATAGTAATGCCCACAATTGCTTGATTTGCCAGTTTACAAACCTGTCCACAACCCACATCGCCAATATGTGTTGCATTTCCAAGTGCGGAGAAAACCGGCAGTGCTCGATTAAAACTCGCCTCAGACCCGCCAGCCATAATGGCTAGTGTGGCGTCTTCTGCACCCCGGGTGCCACCAGATACAGGGGCATCCAGATAATGACAGGAAATGCCACTTAGTTGAGCGGCATGAGCTCTTGCCAGGCTGGGTGGGATAGAGCTCATATCAATCACCAGTGTATTCTCAGGCAAGTTAAGATAGGCCTTGCTGCCATAAAGCACCTCATCAACCACCTGCCCTGTTTCAAGCATGCTGATGACAATATCGGCCTGTTTTAAGGCCTCTTCAACCTTATTATGGAGCGTGGCCTTTGCGACAAAGCGCTGCATTTTTTCAGGTGTTCGATTCCATAAATGCAACTGGAAGCCGGCGTTTATCAAATTGTTGACCATGGGGGTACCCATAAGGCCAATGCCCAAAAAAGTGATATTCACACACACCTCTTTATAGTTAGTTCGGTTTTGTCAAAAAAAAACCGCCATAGGGCGGTTTTAGTGGAGTCAGTGATGAAGCTTAACTCGCAATTAATGCCTTGACTTTATTCATGGCATTTTTTTCGAGTTGTCGGATACGCTCCGCAGAAACACCATATTCAGCAGCCAGGTCATGCAAGGTGGCCTTATCTTCGGCTAACCAGCGTTTTGATAAAATATCAAAGCTGCGCTCATCCAGCGTCCGAAGCGCATTATGCAAGCGTGTATTGGTATCGTCTGTGGTATCCAGATTTTCCAGACAATGAGCCGGATTATATCGGTTATCTTCCAGGAAATTCACGGGTGCCTGATAGGCGCTGTCATCGTCATCATCGTTAGACATATCAAAGGACATGTCGTGCGCACTTAAACGGCCTTCCATTTCACGAACAACTTTAGGCTCAACACCAAGATTCTCGGCTACGTCTTCTACTTCCTGGTGTGTAAACCAAGCCAGTCTTTTTTTGTTGCTGCGTAAATTGAAGAACATTTTACGCTGGGCTTTAGTTGTTGCAATTTTAACTATACGCCAGTTACGCAGAATAAATTCATGAATCTCGGCTTTGATCCAGTGGACGGCAAAAGAAACCAGGCGCACACCATACTCGGGATTAAAACGCTTAACCGCTTTCATCAGGCCAACGTTGCCTTCCTGTATCAGATCCGCTTGAGATAAGCCATATCCAGCGTAGCTCTTGGCAATATGAATCACGAAGCGCAAGTGGGACATAACCATATGACGTGCAGCTTCGAGGTCATTTTCATCGTGCAGGCGTTCAGCCAGGGCACGCTCTTCTTCAACAGTTAAGATGGGGATACCATTAACGGCCTGAATATACGATTCAAGGTTGGCACCTGGAACCATCATATCAATTGGCTGTAGGCTTGTTCCCATATATAGTTACCTCCAATATTATTGTCTGAGATCGAATGCTCTCAGTTGGCTGTTTACTATCTTCTTAGACAGCGCAGTATACTAAAAGTTCAATGTTACTGCAGAATTATTATTAATTTGTTCAAATAATAACCAATTAAATGTTTAATGGTCAATGACAAAGCTGATAAAGTGATTAGGGCTTACCGTAGATACGTTTAATTGGCTAGTCTGGTTCAATGTCACCCAGATGTTTTCTGACTGCCAGCCATGCACTTAACCAGCCAAGGCTTAGCCCGAAAATAAGTAAAGAGAGTGTAGATATAAAATTCAGGCCTGACAAGCTGAAATCAAACTGATACGACTGTGCCAGCGTTTCGATCGGTTCATTCAGTAAATATAGGACCCAATGGGTCAGACACCAGGCCATAATACTTGAACCTAATCCAAAAAACAGACCCATATATAGAAACGGACGTCTCACAAAAGCGTCTGTCCCACCAACCAGTTTCATGACAACAATTTCTTCTTTCCGGTTTTCTATCGCAAGGCGGATAGTATTACCTAATACCAGAATAACGGTGAGTGAAAGAATAGTGGCAATAATCCAGACGGCACTTTGAACGAGTTCGGTCAGAGCATGCAGGCGTTGCACCCAGGCCGAATCAAGAATAGCTGAATCTACTTCCGGAAGTTTAATTAACTGATCACGTAGCGTTTCAATCAGATCCAGTTCGCCTGTATTGATGTTCAAGCGCACAATGATCACATGAGGTAAGGGGTTCTCATCCAGAAAATCAATGGCATCGGAAAAATCAAAGCGTTGTTTGAAATCTTCTAAGGCTGCGTCCTTATCTATCAGGACACTGCTGGAAACGTGTGCTTTGGCTTCTATCTGATTTGCGAGAACGCCGGCATCAAGAGACGGCACGCCTTTTTTTAGCAGCAGGGTAATTTGTGGTGAACCATCCCAGGCTTGATTAATGTGAGAGAGATTGCTCAATAAAACGCTTAATAGCACGGGTAAGACTAATGCGACCCCGATGACAAAACAGGTGAAAATGCTGGTAAATGGTTGCTTCACCAATTGTATAAAGGTGGCTCTGGCCACTTTTCGATGATGCTGGGCCCAATGCTCCAGGAAGTGGGTTTTTTCTGCCGGGCGGGCTCCCGAGGCTTTCGGTGATTCAGCCATGTTTGCCTCCCGCTTTAATCGTCCCCTGGCTAAGTTCAATGACCCGGTAATGAAGAGGGTGGATCAGCGCCAGGTCATGACTGGCAATGAGCACCGTCACACCGACCTGATTAAACTGGATAAACAGTTTCATAATTTCGGCCGATAAAGCCGGGTCGAGGTTACCCGTGGGTTCATCTGCCAGTAATATTGGGGGTTTATTAACCACAGCCCGTGCGATGCCGACACGTTGCTGCTCCCCCCCTGACAATTGAATAGGATTTAATTTTTCTTTAGAGAGCAGGCCAACCTTATCGAGAGCCGCTCTGACGCGTCGACCTATGTCTCGTTGAGACATGCCGGATATCTCCAGGGGTAAGGCGACATTATCAAATACACTTCGATCAAAAAGTAATCGGTGGTTTTGGAATACCACACCAATATGGCGCCTGAAATAAGGTATCTGTCGGCGAGGTAACGATGTCAGATCCTGGCTTCCTACAATGACGCGACCATCTGTAGCACGTTCCATCAGCATAATTAACTTGAGCAAGGTGCTTTTGCCCGCA
>JBFHPN010000002.1:0-20288 GCA_041592735.1 Oleiphilaceae bacterium
AGTGCACTGGTAATCAAGGGGCGAACCGCGCATTTTTTTCATGTGGGTGACAGCCGCATTTATCTTTTGCGCAAAGGTGAGATTTCGCAATCTACGACAGATCATGTTGCTTCGCTTGGACAGGATCGTTTTATTCTGGCTCGCGCCATTGGCATGGATAATCGTCTTAATATTGATTATGGGCGCATTCCCCTGGAACCGGGTGACCGTTTTCTCCTGACCAGTGATGGTGTGCATGACTTTATACCAAAAGAGGGGCTGCCTGAGCTGCTTGGAAAACAACAGGCTGTTGAGGAAATTGCTCAGAGCTTGATTGATATAGCCCTGGCGAACGGCTCTGATGATAATGTCAGTGTGGTTGTTGCGGAGGTCGTTACCCTGCCTTATGAGAGCCTGGATGACTACAGTGCAAAACTGACGCGCTTGCCATTCCCTCCGCCTTTATCAAAAGGGATGAAGATAGATGGTTTTATCGTCATGGATGAGTTGTTTGCGTCAAGCCGGAGCCAGCTTTATCTCGTCAGGGATATGTCATCTGGTGAAATCCTGGCCATGAAGACCCCTTCACCGAATTACCTGGAAGATACGGCCTATATTGATCAATTCATACAGGAAGAGTGGATAGGGATCCGGATACAACACCCCAACGTTGTTAAAATCATTCGACAAAATCGCAACCGAAGTTTTCTTTATTATTTGATGGAGTATGTTGAGGGTATCAGTCTGGAACGATGGATTGATATCAATCGCCCCCCAAGCCCCAAGAAAGCCATCCATTTAATAAAACAGATAGCAGCGGGCCTCAAGGCGTTTCATGAGAATGAAGCCGTCCATCAGGATCTTAAGCCTGGTAATATTATAATAACGCCTGATGAGCGAGCGATTGTCATCGATTTTGGTTCTGTCTTTGTAGCGGGGTTGGCAGAGTGTGTTCGACCTCTGGATCAGGAAGGTATTTTGGGCACCGCAGGCTATGCGGATCCGCTTTATTTAAAAGGACATAACCCCGGGATTCAAGGCGATGTGTATTCCCTGGCAACCATTTGTTATGAAATGTTTACCCATCATTTGCCCTATGGCGATGAAATAGAAAACTGCCGAAGTGCGTTTGATTATGATCAGTTGCGGTATACCCCCGCCAGTCGCTATAACCCGATTGTTCCGGAATGGTTCGATGGTGCCCTGAAAAAGGGGACAGAGTTTGACCTTGAACTGCGTTACCGGAATATTGACGAATTGCTTACTGATTTGCTGCATCCCAATCCAAATTTCCTCAGGGATGATCCTGTTGTGGAAAAAAATGCCAGTACACTGGTTTTCTGGAAATTGATGTCGGGATTCTGGTTTGTGACCTTTTTACTGCTGGTCTATCTGTTTAGTCAAAACAAGTTATAAAAAAGGCCGCCAATTGGCAGCCTTTTTACTGCAGGATCACCTTGATCCGGTGTTCAGCATCTGTTTAAGCGTTGCTCCAGCACTTATTTCGTTTTACGACGAGATAAACCTAAGCCGGCTAATCCCAGGCCGAGTAAACCCAGAATGGCCGGTTCGGTAACCGGGACAGGTCTGGCAACGACTTTAACATCATCGATAAAGTTACCAACCGTGTGCGATAAGGGTTGTACCGACGTGAAGCGAATTGTTGCAGTAGTGCCTGTCGCTACAAATGAATTGCTATAAACCGACCAGCCTGTAGTTGTATGGTCATTTATCAGCTGGTTAATAATGCCAGAAATTTCTAAACGGAAGACTTCGTTGTTATTGGCACGCGCACGATAGGCAAACCCTACATCGTAGGTCATACCCGCAGTGGTATTGAAATTCTGGAAAATGCTAAAGGGCTGATTATTTTTCGGTTTGGGGTGAGCATTCAATTCGGCAAATTGACGGCCTTCAAAAGCGGGAATTTTATTATAATTATCCCAAATTTCGATATTTGAACCATTCCATCCAGGTACATCGGCAGAGGAAAACCATGCCCATTTGCCTGGCTTTACATCCGGGTTTTCGAAGCTGCCGTTGATGAGAATATTGGCTTGAGTGGAAAGAGAGAAAATAGTAGCGCTTACAAAAAATAAACTGGTGTTGATAAATGATTTACAGACATTCATACAGCGTCCTGAAAAAAGACATTAATAAGTACTAAACGTACCGGGTTCTTGGGTGGAGCGTATTAAGATGAGCAAATAAAATACCAACGTAAATTTTCTGAACAGAAACATATCCTTGCTTATTAGATGGAGATGTTCGCCGTCCATTTGTATGTAAAAGAAATCGACATAATGCTCGATAATCCTATTTTTGGGCTTTACAGTATTTCGGTCTATAGTGTTAGTAAATAGCTGAAAAATAGCCTCTATGTCGTCCACGCGTCGCTCAACTTTCTATAAACTGCTTAATGAACCTGATCCCGAGGATATCTCTTCGATGGTGGTGGCCTTGGCGATTGCCTTTGTCATTGTGCTGAATGTCATTGAAGTCATTTTAAGTACCATGAAAGGGTTTTCGGCGAGCATGGGAAACCTTTCGATATACGCAAGTTATGCCTTTGCGATTTTCTTTGCGGTAGAGTATTTTTTGCGTGTCTGGGTGGCGGCGGATACACCGGGAGAGAAACCATTAACTGCCTGGCAGAAGCGTCGTGCTTATGTGCGTTCTCCCATGGGTTTGGTGGATTTGCTGTCAAGTTTACCGTTACTGCTGTGGACCTTGTTCTTGCTGGATCAGTATGCAGATTTCAGAATTCTCAAGTTAATTGCGTTGGTGCGAATTTTCAAATTAACCCGATACTCAAGCTCCCTGACTATGCTTGTGCAAGTTTTTCAGGATAACAAACATACATTGCTGGCGGCGGTGTTGGTGATGTTAATCATGATGGTGTTGGCGGCATCAGGCATTTATTTATTCGAACGAGATCTTCAGCCGGAAAGTTTCGGCAGTATTCCCGATAGTATGTGGTGGGCTTTTGTCACCCTGACAACCGTTGGTTATGGAGATGTGGTGCCCATGACTTTCGGAGGGCGCGTGTTTGGTATCATGGTAATGGTTTGTGGTGTCGGGGTGGCTGCCATGCCTGCAGGTATCTTTGCTTCATCTTTTGTACAACTGATGCGTGAGCAGGAAAAAGAGAGGCGCTTTCTGAACCGTTTCAAGCAAAAAACACTCAGTGCTGCTTCATTGCATACCTCAGCTGATCATCATCATTTTCATATGAGCATGTCTGAACAACGGGAAATAAACTATTTAATGGAAGAGTTTGGTTTGACTCTAGATCAAGCGGTAGGTGTGATCAGCCATTTCAGGCATTCACATTGATTTTCTGTTCATGTTTCGAAATATTCAGAGTTGATTAATAAAATTAAACTGATTATCTTCCGATAAATTAGCTCTGTCTGTCGAGTTCGGATCAATTTTTACGATTCCTGCCGGTAAACAATTAAATCAAGCAGAAAGTGTTAGGGATTCACCGTGTTTGAATGGAATAGTTATGCCTTTATCAGTCTCATCTGTTTTTTGATGAGCTTGGCAAGTGCAATATTAACGCTTTTTGCAAGGCGTCAGCTGGTGTCATTTTTATGGGGCTTGCTGTGTGTCATCCTTGCAGCCTGGACATTAGGCTTATTTTTCGCATTCAGTGCTGACAACCCGGATGATGCATTATTCTGGGTTCGCTCAGTGAATTACATCCTGGTCTTTGTGCCCTCCGTGTTGTTTCACTTCTGCGTCAAATTTATTGGCCGAGAGCGTGACTTTCATAGAATTATTGGTCTGTATTATTTATTGGCATTCATTTGTTTTGTGGTATTACTTGCCTGGCCAGCGCAATTTCTGCATAGCCCCTACTTGCGGTTTTCAACCTTCTGGTTTCCTGTTGCCGGAGAGCTGTTTTATCTTTTGCCATTAATCCATATTTTATTAATCGGCCACTCGGTTTTCTTGCTGATTCAGGCAAAAAAAAGCGAATCCAGAACGCAGCAAAGAAAGATCAACTATTTGCTCACCACCATTTGTATAGCCTTTTTTGGGGCAGGTTCATCCTGGACATTGCAAATCAGTATGAATGTTCCCCCGTATGGGATTATCAGCATAGCGGTTGTCGTGCTCATCGCGACCTACGCGATTCTACGTCACGACTTATTAGATCTTCCTGAAACCTTTAGCCTGATTACGGCGAGAATATTAATCTACATTATTATTTTTGCCTTAGTGGTCGCGGTCATAAAAGCCGGTGCTTTTTTTGAGGATATCTCATTTTCTGATTTCCAATTGGCTGTTATCTCACTAATGATGATCGCTGTTTGTGAGCTATATGCTTTAACCAAGAGTCGAATACAGGGGCTCTCGGATAAAATGTTAATTCGTCGAAAGCAGGAAAAAGAACGCCAGTTTAAAGATCTAATCAGTCAGTTGGAGAGCGCATCGGACTTTGAGGCGATGTTGCCAGCCTTAAGAAAATTCTTTGAAAGCCAGACCTATATTTATCATTTTGCCTGGTATCTTGATCAGTCTTTGCTGGTTCATAGTTTAAAGAAGCACTCAATAGATGAGTTTGAACGCAGCCAGGCCTTAAAAGACACTAGTTATCAGAGAATCCTTTTTAGTGCCCAGGATGGTCGGCGGCAGGACAGGCTGCCTTCTGCCTTGCATATGTCCGGGCTGGTATTGAATACCGCCAAGGCGACTACCCAAATGGTGGCCTTGATGAATAGCGAGCAATTGGACCAGGCTTATGAATGGGTGGAAACCGTCCCGCGTCGTGAGTTAATCGCCTTGCCCCTGATTGCGAATGAACGGTTCAGGGGGCTGTTTATGTTTGTGATCAGTCAGGATGATATCCAGTATGTTGATCAGGCGACATTGCAAACCCTGACCTCAAAGATGGCCGTGTTGGTTGAGCGTTTTGATGCAATTCGTGAAGAGTCCAGAATTCAACAGGCATTTTTATTGGAAAAAATGACGACGCTTCAGGCGTTGGCGGGCAGTATTGCGCATGAAATGAGATCACCGTTGAATTTTATGGATCATTTTGTGTCAGAAGTATTTGATGCCAGTCGCAAACTCACACAGATGCGACGCCTGCTTTCCGATAAAGAGCCCGCGGAATTGCTCGCCTGTGATGAAATAGCCAAAAAGCTTCGGGTACAGTCAAATATGGCCAGAACAGCGATTGAGCGAAGTTTGCAAGTGATCGATATCACCTTAAGTCAGTTGCAAAACAAAGATATTGATTTGACGATGTTTGGGCAGTTGTCTATTCAAAGTGTTATCACCAAGGCGCTGGCCGAATACGTTTTTCTGCCGGGGGAGCGTGAAATGGTGATCTCGGATTTATCACATTCATTTGAGTTTAAAGGTGATGAGTCGCTGCTGATTTTCGTGTTCTTTAATTTACTAAATAACGCGTTGCTTTATCAGCATTATCGAAAAAATTTCGAGATTTTCATCGCTACCGAAACAGGGGACACATATAACTGGGTGACGTTCCGGGACTCAGGCCCTGGTATCCTGCCTGAGCAGCAGAGCAAGATATTTAATGAGTTCTACACAGTGAATACTGAGCACGGCACAGGATTAGGTTTGGCGTATTGCCGACGAGTGATGAAATCTTTTGGGGGAAAGATCGAGTGTTCATCCATTCCCGGAGAATACACCGAATTTCGTTTGGGTTTCCCATTGATAAACTAGGCGCACCGCTATCTCTTGAGGAATACGGCCGGCTTATTCTGGCTTGATCAGGGAACTTTTCAGGCTGCCATTCAGTGTATTCAGATCAATGAGTTTAATCTCATCCCAGTCACTGTTTCTTGCTACTTCAAAGCCATTACTGACGAAAATATAGGGGAGGAGTTTTTTGGCCTCTTCATTTTTTATCATGTCGACAAAGGCTCGTTTTATTTTCACCAAAGAATAAAAATCAACGCGGGGGTGAGCGACCAATGGATGAGGCGAGAAACCGGGGCTGTCCCAGATTATGCGCAATCCATTTTGAATTTCGATGGGTTGTGCGCGGAAATTTTCATGCGTTCCTGCACCGGCGATGTATCGCTCTCTGATGACTTCCTGATAGACGGCGGCTTCAGACGACAGAAATTGCGGAATGATATTAAAATTCAGCCGCTTAAGGCTTTCTCGCGGAACGATACTTGATTCAAAATTAAGCGGATTCGGGAAGGCGATGATCGTGTCTCTCAGGTCGGCAAAGGTTTTAATTTTGCTGTTTTTCTTGACGAAAATAATTGATCTGATGGGTTGCGATTTGCGCTTTACTTGCGCCTGATAACCCGGGCTGTCTCTGAATGCTTCAAACTGTAAGGGGGTTACTACTGCCAGATCATAATAGGATTTGGCAAGTTTCAGTTCAAAATCCAATTGAGATGAGGCAGGTTCAAAATTTATTTTCAGGTTGGTTTCGCTGGAAATAAAATCAAACACTTGTTGCCATACCTCGTTTTTGGCGGGAACCTTTTCTTCTTCATAGGGCGTGGGAACCTCTTTTTCTTCATTTTCCGTTTTCAGTTTCTTTTCTTTGGATGCAGGAGCTTGCTGAAGAAATTGCGCAACAGGAATGGGATAAGAGGGGGCAATACCTACAACGAGTGCCTGTTGTGCTGCACAATTAAGGGAAATGAACAGGCACATAAACAATGGTAGCAGCAAACGATAAGTGACATGTTTGCCAGCAATGTTTATTAAATGGGTAGAGGGTGAATGCACAAGTGGAGATGATCTAGTCATATTGATAACAGCCAATAATACAGATTGTTTCGTAGATAAAACCGGAAAAAAATAGTACCACACTTTGTTTTAAGTCGTATCGTCATTTACATGAGGTGCAAAGCTGAAACCGTAGGGGCGTGATTCAGTATACATTTCGATTGAGCGAATCCGACCTTTCTGGTAATCTGGCGCCCCATCTTGAGATGAAAATCTCCCCCTTCTAACCTTATAGTTGAATTATTTTATAATTACTTGAAACTCAAGTAGTTTTCATTATTAGTCTGAGAAATTGACGGGATTTACATGACGCGTTTTATCTTCGTGACCGGTGGGGTTGTCTCTTCTTTGGGAAAAGGCATCGCATCAGCATCCTTAGCAGCTATTCTGGAAGCGCGTGGCCTCAAGGTCACCATGCTGAAACTCGACCCCTATATTAACGTTGACCCGGGTACTATGAGTCCTTTTCAGCATGGTGAAGTGTTTGTCACAGAGGATGGGGCAGAAACCGATTTGGATCTCGGGCACTATGAACGGTTCATTCGAACCACGATGACCAAGCGCAATAACTTTACCAGCGGTCGTGTCTATGAAGATGTGATTCGTAAAGAGCGCCGGGGTGATTATCTGGGGGGAACGGTTCAGGTAATCCCGCATATTACGGATGAGATCAAGCGTCGTATCATTGAAGGCGCAAGTGGTTATGATGTAGCGTTGGTTGAGATTGGCGGTACCGTCGGGGATATCGAGTCGCAGCCTTTTCTTGAGGCGGTTCGTCAGTTAAAGATCGAAGTTGGCTCTCAACGTGCTTTATTTATGCACCTCACGCTGGTTCCTTACATTGCCACAGCTGGAGAAACCAAAACCAAGCCCACTCAGCACTCTGTTAAAGAAATGCGCTCTATCGGTATTCAACCCGATATTCTGGTGTGCCGTTCCGATCATGAAATCGATATGTCTTCCCGCAGAAAAATTGCACTGTTTACCAACGTTGAAGAACGTGCCGTCATTCCGCTGCAGGATGCGAAAAGTATTTACCTTATTCCGCGAATGCTGCATGAGCATAAACTTGATCAGATTGTTGTAGAGCGTTTTGGACTGAATTGTCCGGAGGCTGATTTACATGAGTGGGATGAAGTGGTTGATGCGGAAGCGAATCCGGTTCGCGAGGTGACGATTGCCATGGTTGGCAAATATATGGAGCTGCTGGATGCCTATAAGTCGTTGATAGAAGCCATCAAGCATGCCGGTATCCGTACTCGCACCAAAATCAATATGAAATATATTGATTCCGAAACAATTATTGATCAGGGCACGTCCCAGCTGGAATCCGTTGATGCGATTCTTGTTCCGGGCGGATTTGGAAATCGTGGTGTCGAAGGTAAGATTCAAACGGTCAAATTTGCTCGCGAGCAGAAAGTCCCTTATCTGGGGATTTGTTTGGGAATGCAAGTGGCGGTTATTGAATATGCGCGCTATGTTGCGGGTCTGCAGGAAGCGCACAGCACTGAGTTCAAAAAAGATTGTCATCAGCCTGTCGTTGGTCTGATTACTGAATGGCAGGATAAAACGGGTACCATTGAACAGAGAAATGCAGCGTCTGATCTGGGTGGAACAATGCGCTTGGGTGCTCAGGAGTGTAATCTGGTAGAGGGTTCACTGGCACATGCCTGTTATGGAAAGGATGTCATCCTTGAACGTCATCGTCACCGTTATGAAGTAAACAATAATTATTTGCCTCAGCTTGAAGCGGCAGGTTTGATTGTTTCCGGTCGGTCAAAAGATAATTCGCTGGTAGAAGTAATTGAAGTGCCGGATCACCCGTGGTTTGTCGCGTGTCAGTTTCACCCGGAATTTACCTCTACGCCACGAGATGGTCATGGGTTATTTGAAGGCTTTATCAATGCAGCCATCGTCAAAAGCCAGAAAGCATAAACGCATCACGATCGACAGCTAGGGCATCAATATGAGTCAGAAAGTAATTCAGGTTGGTCAGGTCAACATCTCCAATACCCTTCCATTTGTTTTGTTTGGAGGGATGAACGTTCTGGAATCCAGAGATATGGCGATGCGTGTAGCCGAAGCCTATGTAGAGGTGACCACCAGATTGGGTATTCCTTATGTGTTCAAGGCTTCATTTGATAAAGCGAACCGTTCCTCCATTCACTCTTTCAGAGGGCCGGGGCTCGATGAAGGGTTGAAGATTTTCGAAGAAATTAAGCGTACATTCAACGTACCTGTCATTACAGATGTGCACGAGCCTCACCAAGCGGCACCTGTTGCGGAGGTCTGCGATATTATTCAGTTGCCGGCGTTCTTGTCCAGGCAAACGGATCTGGTGATTGCGATGGCGCAAACCGGAGCAGTGATCAACATAAAAAAAGCCCAATTTCTGGCACCGCAGGAAATGAAGCATATCCTAAAAAAATGCGAAGAAGCGGGTAATGAAAAATTGATTCTGTGTGAGCGGGGTAGTAGCTTCGGATATAATAATCTGGTTGTTGATATGCTCGGTTTTGGCGTTATGAAGTCTTTCAACTATCCGGTTTTTTTTGATGTTACTCATGCCTTGCAGCAACCTGGCGGTCGGCCTGATTCAGCCGGTGGCCGTCGTGAAGCAGTGACAGATCTGGCACTTGCAGGTATGTCACAAGGTTTGGCCGGGTTGTTTCTGGAAGCGCATCCAGAGCCCGAACATGCCAAATGTGATGGACCTTGTGCCCTGCGTATTAGCCAGTTGGCGCCTTTTCTTGAGCGAGTTCAGGCCATTGATGCGCTGGTTAAGCAATTCAAACCATTAGATACCGCATAAATGATTTTAAGTTAGTCTTACTTGGAGAAGATGAATGACAGCAATTGTTGATATTAAAGGGCGTGAGGTTATGGACTCGCGCGGTAACCCGACAGTTGAAGCGGATGTAATATTGGCATCCGGCGTTGTGGGAACAGCATGTGCACCATCTGGCGCCTCGACAGGTTCACGCGAAGCACTTGAACTTAGAGATGGTGACAAATCTCGTTACCTGGGTAAAGGTGTGTTAACTGCAGTAGCGGGCATTAATAACGCGATTAAACCCGCTTTGCTTGGTAAAGATGTCACTGATCAGCGTGCCTTAGATCAAATCATGCTTGATCTGGATGGAACGGAAAATAAGTCAAAGCTGGGCGCCAATGCTATTTTGGCTGTTTCTTTAGCAGCTGCAAAAGCGGCCGCTAAGGAAAAAGGCGTCGAGTTGTATGAGCATATTGCGGATATAAATGGGACTTCCGGGCAGTTTTCCATGCCTGTTCCTATGATGAATATCCTGAACGGTGGTGAGCATGCAGACAATAACGTCGATATCCAGGAGTTTATGGTTCAGCCGGTATCGGCCCCTACTTTTGCTGAAGCGCTCAGAGCGGGAGCAGAAATATTCCATGCACTCAAATCCGTTCTTAAAGCAAAGGGTTTAAGCACGGCAGTCGGTGATGAAGGCGGCTTTGCACCAAACTTGTCTTCCAATGCCGAGGCGCTGGCGGTGATCAAAGAGGCGGTGGCTAATGCAGGCTACACCTTGAATAAGGACATTACCTTGGCGCTGGATTGTGCTTCATCGGAGTTTTATAAAGATGGCCAGTATAATTTAAGTGGTGAAGGCAAGATTTTCACTTCAGAAGGGTTCAGTGATTACCTGGCTGAGTTGTGTGAGCAATATCCTATCGTTTCTATTGAAGATGGTCAGGATGAATCTGATTGGGCGGGCTGGAAGTATCAAACAGAAAAACTGGGTGATAAGGTTCAATTGGTTGGTGATGACTTATTTGTCACCAATACCAAGATCTTGTCTGAGGGTATTCAGAAAAATATTGCGAATTCTATTCTCATAAAATTCAATCAGATCGGAAGCCTGAGCGAAACCCTGGATGCAATTAAAATGGCTAAGGATGCCGGCTACACTGCCGTTATTTCGCATCGTTCTGGTGAAACCGAAGATACGACTATCGCTGATCTTGCGGTAGGTACCTGTGCAGGTCAAATCAAAACAGGTTCTTTGTGCCGTTCTGACCGCGTTGCCAAGTATAATCGATTGTTACGTATTGAAGAGCAATTGGGTAGCAAGGCGCCTTATAAGGGTAGAAGTGAAATAAAAGGCCAATAAACCAAGGGTATTGAACAAAGCATCGTGGAGGAATCCACGATGCTTTTGTTGTTTTGACTTGAATAAAAACGATCTAATATTTTTTTAACACTTAGCTAAATCTTCATTTCTGAACTAGAGTAGAGGTGTAAGTGAGGCTGGTTTCATGTTTTGCATGATCTGTTATCCGGTTTGCGCAACGTATTCTTTCATGTAGTGGGTATAAAGCTTAAGGGTTACTGTTATCTATGCGGTGGTTATGGTGTGTCATGCTGGTGATTCTGATCGGTTTGCAATATCGTTTGTGGATCGGTAATGGAAGTTATTCCGAGGTTTGGCGCCTGGAAGACAAGGTGGCCCAGCAGCTTGCCCATAATAAAACACTTGAAAACCGTAATAATCGGCTCAACGAAGAAGTGCTGGACCTGAAGCGAGGCTATGATGCCATTGAAGAACGAGCACGTTTTGATCTGGGCATGATTAAACAAGGTGAATCTTTTTTTATGATTGTTACCTCTAATAAGTGATTAACGAGTATCACCACTAACGTTCGTGTTTCTATGTCTCTCCCTCATCCCAATCATTGGCTAATCATTCCTGCTGCAGGAGTCGGTTCGCGTATGCAAGCCGATAAACCAAAGCAATATCTCCATTTGGCCGGTAAAACAATTTTAGAACATACGCTTTCAGCGTTTGCTGAGGTGTCTTTCTTCAAAGGCATGCTTCTGGGCGTGGCGCAAAATGATAGCTGGCTTTCGTCGCTTGATTTACAGGCAGTATTTCCCCATCTGGCTATTTATACGGGTGGCCGGGAACGGGCTGAAACTGTGCTCAATGGTCTGCATCAACTGGCGGGTTCGGCTCACGATGATGACTGGATATGGGTGCATGATGCGGCAAGGCCATGTGTCTCTCATGCTGATATTTCTCGATTACATGATGAGCTGCAAGAGCGTTCGACCGGAGCGCTCCTGGCATTGCCGGTGACTGATACGCTTAAACAAGCCGAGCAGGCTGGTGACAAGTGGCGGGTGATGCAAACAATAGACCGGCGAATTGTGTGGCGAGCACTGACGCCCCAAGTGTTTCGATATGCTGAGCTTAAAGCGGCATTAAGTGTGGCTCTCGAACAAGGCTTATCCATTACTGATGAGTGTTCAGCTATTGAGTTGGCCGGTGGCAGTGCGACCTTGGTTGAGGGGTCTCCAGACAATATAAAAGTAACGATGCGTTCAGACTTGCCATTAGTCGAATTATTTCTGGCGGGCCTGAAGTCATCAACTGAGTTATCTGCTGCGCACAGGAGTCAGCCAATGCTATTGCCAAGAATCGGATCGGGTTTCGATGTTCATGCCTTTACCGAAGGGAACTTTATCATTTTGGGGGGTGTCAAAATTCCCTATGAACGAGCGCTTCTGGCACATTCTGATGGGGATGTTTTGTTGCATGCCTTAATGGATGCCATGTTAGGTGCCTTAGCCTTAGGCGACATAGGTAAGCATTTTCCTGATACTGACCCAAAGTGGAAAGGTGCAGATAGCAGAAAGTTGTTGCGCCACATTCAAGGTTTAATCGATTCAAAGGGATATATTGTGGGAAATCTGGATGCTACGATTATCGCGCAAGCACCAAAAATGGCGCCTTTCATTGAACAGATTCAAACCAATATCGCAGAGGATTTGGCGATTGACCGCGATTGTGTGGGAATAAAGGCAACAACAACTGAAAAGCTTGGCTTCACCGGAAGAAAAGAGGGCATCGCTTGTCAGGTAACGGTTTTACTTATACCGAGGTCTGACACGCATGACTGAGTCCTCCTTTGATATAGATTTTCCAACGGTCTATCGCGGTGCTGATTCCAAAGGTGTAATCAAGCAACACGTTGAAGATTTTTTTGTGGAGGAATTGTTCGCGCCTGAACTATCCGGGGAAGGTGAGCATGTCTGGCTGTTCGTGGAAAAGCAGGGTCAGAATTCCGAATATGTAGCAGAGCATCTTGCACGCTTTGCTGGTGTTAAGCAAATGGATGTGGGTTTATCGGGCTTAAAAGATCGCTGGGCACTCACCCGCCAGTGGTTTAGCGTTTATCTTGGAAATAAATCTGAACCAGATTGGCAAAATTTCTCGTTGGACGGCGTTAAAGTCTTAAGTCATGTAAGGCATCAGAGAAAATTACGCCGTGGTGAGCATTCCGGTAATAAGTTTCGAATCCGGGTAAGAGAGCTAATTCCAGAGAGTAACCTTGAAGATATTTTACAGAGAATCAAGACGCAGGGTTTTCCTAATTATTTCGGGCCGCAACGTTTTGGTTTGAATGGCGCAAATCTGTCGCGTGGTTATCGTTTCTTTAAAGGGCAGTTGAAAGCCTCCAGGTCGCAACGGTCTTTTTATCTGTCTGCGGCTCGATCATATTTGTTCAATTTGAATCTGGCGAGAGTAATACAAACCAATAGCTGGGAAGATAGTCCGGAAGGTGGCCCGTTATACGGTGATCCTGTCCCCGGTCTGAATACATTAACAGCTGCAGAGCAGCAGATTCTCGATGCGCATCCGGTTTTTGCGGACGCTATTCATAAAAATCGACTAAAGTTGGAGCGTCGTCCTTATTTGATTATCCCTCAAAACCTTAAATGGTGTATAAATTCAAATGAGCTTTTACTAGAGTTTGATTTGCCATCCGGGTGTTTTGCGACGTCACTTTTGGCAGAGTTGCTCAAGATGGAAGTGGGTTTAGGTGTCTCGATATAAAAGGCAAAGCTAGGGTTGGATCAGGCAGGAACGATGGCAATTTTAATTTCAAATGATGATGGCGTTCATGCGGAAGGTCTGGCTGTATTGGCTGAAAGGCTTGGCCATCAGTACTCGATCAGGGTAGTGGCGCCGGATCGTGATCATAGTGGCGCAAGTGGTTCCCTTACTCTGGGCCGCCCGCTAAAAGTGAATAAGTTATCCAGCGGTTTTTATTCTGTGGATGGCACGCCAACAGATAGTGTACACCTGGCTTTGTCTTCATTGTTTGATTATCAGTGCGCTACAGAAGAGGGGGTCTTGTTTGAGCGGGTTGTCTCGGGCATCAATAGTCATGAAAATCTGGGTGATGATGTGTTGTATTCCGGTACGGTGGCTGCTGCAATCGAAGGTCGTTTTCTTGAGAAACCGGCGATTGCCGTATCACTAGTTAACAGGGGTGCATTCAATTATGAGACGGCGGCGATGGTGGTGCAGGATCTTTTGAATAAATTTGATGGCCGGACTTTTCCGGCACGGATAGTCCTGAATGTAAATGTACCAGATATAACTTATGATGCGCTCAAAGGCGTTAAAATAACCCGTCTTGGTCATCGTGCAAAAGGTCAGGAGCCTCACGTGATGTCTGACCCCAGAGGCCATAAGCGTTACTGGATTGCGTTGGCGGGTGAGGGGGATGATGCCGGTGAGGGGACAGATTTTCATGCGGTGGCCAATGATTATGTTTCGGTAACTCCCTTGCATGTGGATATGACACATTATCCCGTCTTGGATTCAATGCAAAAATGGTTAGAGGAATAGAGATGTGAGTCAGATGGAAGATCTGGCAGGGATTGGCATGACATCAAAGCGCACGAGAATGCGATTGATTCAAAGACTTCGGGATGGGGGTATCACAAACGAGCAGGTATTATCTGTCATGGCAGAAATGCCCAGGCATATCTTTCTGGATGAGGCGCTCGCGCATCGTGCCTATGAAGATACAGCGCTGCCTATCGGGCATAATCAGACAATCTCGCAGCCCTATATCGTTGCGCGGATGACTGAGCTGGTGTTAGAAGGTTCTCCGCGAAGAGTCCTGGAGCTAGGGACGGGTTCCGGTTATCAGGCAGCTGTGCTCTCGCAATTGGTTGATGAGGTGTACAGCGTAGAAAGAATACAGCCCTTGCTTAAAAAGGCTGTCGCGCGTTTTGCACGTTTGAAAATAAAGAATATTTATACACGTCATGCGGATGGTGGCATGGGTTGGCCCGAAAAAGGGTTGTTTGACGCTATATTGATGACGGCTGCGCCCAAGGAAGTTCCAAATGAATTGTTGCGTCAACTTAAAGATGGTGGGCGTTTAGTCTTGCCTGTCGGCGATACGGCACAAAGCCTTACAGTGGTGATAAAGCGAGGCAGTAATATTGAGCGAAAGGTGATTGAACCCGTGATGTTCGTGCCTTTTTTACCGGGGACAATTCGAAGTTGATCCGAATAATAAGGCAAAGGTTGTATACGGCATGATGTTTAAAATTGAATGGTGGGTGCTCATCAAAGGTATGTTGATGGGGGCCGCAGATATTGTGCCCGGTGTCTCTGGCGGTACTGTTGCGTTTATAACGGGTATCTATGAGCGTTTGTTGAATGCCTTGAAAAGCATAGTGCCTGAGTTTATAGCGTTGTTAAAGCACAAGAAATTTAGCCTGTTCATACATAATACACAGCTGTTTTTTTTAATGACCCTGTTTATAGGTATTGTGATGAGTGTGGTCTCTCTTGCAAATGGCATTACCTATTTAATGCAACACTATCCCATCCCGCTCTGGTCAGGTTTTTTTGGGCTAATCATGGGGTCTGTTTATATCATCGCAAGGGATATAAGTGTCTGGTCGGTGGCAGTGCTGTTCAGTTTGTTGGTGGGCATACTGTTGGCAGCAGGAATTACCCAGCTTGCGCCTGCTGAACTTGAAAAAAACAATCTGACTATTTTTATATCGGGCGTGTTAGCGATCTGTGCAATGGTGTTGCCGGGTATTTCCGGCAGTTTCATTTTGGTGATACTGGGAAGTTATGCCTGGGTGCTTGATGCCGTTAAGCAGTTTGAATGGCTGACGCTTGGTTTGTTTTGTTCTGGTTGTTTTGTGGGCTTGCTGTCGATTGCCAATGTTTTGTCATGGGCATTTACACGTTACAGAGAGCTAACCCTGGCACTGTTGACTGGCTTCATGCTAGGCGCTTTGATAAAGGTATGGCCTTGGAAAGAAGTCATCAGCTACCGATTAAATAGTCAGGGAGAGCAAGTGCCGTTGGTTGAGAAAGTATTGATGCCAGATACTTACCAGTCATTAACGGGTCAGGATGCTCAGCTTACCTTTGCCATTTTATCCTGTTTTATCATGGCTATTTTTGTGATTGGATTGTCGGTTTATATGAATGGCAGCAAGAAAAAGAGAGGATAAATCTCCTTTTAGAGTTAGCCCTTAAGTGTTCCTATAGGTAACACATTAAATTAATGGTAACGGCTTCGCGCAATATAATTCTAAGTAATATGATTAAAGATTAATAACTTAGCGGCATTAGTTAATTTTTTTTCGAATAGGTATATTTCATTTAGTTATATAAAAAATATTTAATATCTCAAAGTTAAGCGATTGGGTAAAGTCAATTGATCAAAAAATATCCAGATTGTTCGAGTCGTTATGCCTTAATTGAGGTTTTTTTGATCAATGTAACGGTCTGTATCTTGCTGTCTTCTTTACTGTCGGCATGCACCTCTTCTTCTATTTATCATAATAAAAATTTCAATCCTCCTGTCTATTTCGGGCAACATGTTGTGCAGCCAGGCGATACGCTTTATCGCATTGCATGGCGCTACGGCAGAGACCTTGAAGAGTTAGCGACAGCTAACAACATAAGTGCGCCTTATGTGATTGTTCCTGGACAGAAAATTAATCTGGAGCGGTCTAAAAAAACCAGAAGATCTGTGGAGTCACCGCCGCAAAAGACTGAGAGGAAAGAACAAACTGTAACAAAAAGTAAAGAAATTGTAAGTGAACGTAAATCTGTAACAGAAAATAAAAAATATAATGAGTTCAAGAACATAAAATGGATGTGGCCTCATCTTGGCCCAATTATTGCCAAGTATAATTCGCCTTCGACGGATAGTATGAACGGACTGGCCAAATCATTACCAAATAAGGGGATAGATATCTCGGGTAATGTTGGCGATCCAATATACGCAGCGGCAGACGGAGAGGTTGTCTATGCGGGTAATGGATTGTTGGGATACGGAAATTTGGTGATCATTAATCATAGTGAACATTATTTAAGTGCGTATGCTCACAACAGGAAAATACTCGTCGCGGAAGGTGCAATAATAAAAATAGGGCAAATAATTGCTGAGATGGGAAGTTCTGAATCGCAACAAACAAAATTGCATTTTGAGATTCGTAAAGATGGTCAACCTGTTGATCCTCTTAATTACCTGCCTAAGCGTTAAACTGCCTATACGCGATTTACCTTTTTGAAGTAGTGTCAAACAGTTGCATTAATTTGCTGCTATTTGAGAAACATAAACAGCTAGGTTGTCCGGGTTCAGGTTTAGGGGTTCCGGACAAACAATAAAAAGCGAGGCGAGACAGATGTCAGCAGAAAGAGATATTTATTTTGATTTGGTCGAAGATGACATGGATTTGGCAGATGATGCATCTTTGGATGATCTGGATTGTGAATTAGATGATGATACTACGGTAACGTCCATATACGCAGGACGAAATAAAAAGCCAGGTTTGGGTATCGAGGGTCAGACTTCATATCGGCAGCTCGATGCGACTCAAATGTATTTGAATGAAATTGGCTTCTCGCCGTTACTGTCCCCTGATGAAGAAGTTTACTTTGCCCGCCTTGCCCAAAAAGGCGATGAGGCAGGTAGAAAGAGAATGATTGAAAGCAACTTGCGTCTTGTTGTCAAAATATCACGTCGTTATGTGAATCGCGGTTTGACCCTCCTTGATTTGATCGAAGAAGGTAATTTGGGTCTTATTCGTGCAGTTGAAAAATTTGACCCGGAGCGTGGTTTCCGTTTCTCAACCTATGCAACCTGGTGGATTCGCCAGACGATTGAACGAGCAATCATGAATCAGACAAGAACGATTCGCCTGCCGATTCATGTTGTTAAAGAATTAAACTTATATCTGCGTGCAGCGAGAGAGCTGACACAAAAGCTGGATCATGAGCCATCACCTGAAGAAATAGCAGACCTCCTGGATAAGCCGGTTGCAGATGTAAAACGTATGTTAGGCTTAAATGAGCGTGTAACATCTGTTGATATGCCTATGGGTGGCAGTACCGACAAATCCTTGCTGGATACAGTGGCAGATGAAGCGGCAGCCGATCCTGCCGAATTGCTTCAGGAAAGTAATTTGCGTGGCAGCATAGATGGCTGGTTGGATCAGTTGTCTGGCAAGCAGCAAGAAGTTTTGGCTCGCCGTTTTGGGCTTCGTGGTTATCGTATGTCTACGCTTGAAGAAGTGGGCAAAGAAATTGGTTTGACGCGTGAGCGTGTTAGACAAATTCAGGTTGAAGCATTGAAACGTCTTAGAGACATCCTTGAAAAGCAAGGATTAAATGGTGAAACCCTTTTCAATGGTGCGTTCTAACAAGTTGTTCTTAGTTTGAATGTATAAATTAAAAAACCGCTGAGCGCCACCAGCGGTTTTTTTTAGTCCGTAAGTTTGTGTTTAAATTCGCAAAGGTCTTCTATTGTGCATGCGCCGCATTTTGGTTTGCGCGCGGTGCATATATAGCGACCATGTAGTATTAGCCAGTGATGAGCATCAAGCAAAAATTCATCCGGAATAAACTTCAAAAGATTCTTTTCAACTTCAAGTACCGTTTTGCCTGGTGCGATGCGAGTCCGATTGGCGACTCGAAATATATGCGTGTCCACGGCCATGGTTTTTTGTCTGAATGCCGTATTTAGCACTACGTTTGCTGTTTTTCTGCCGACCCCCGGCAATGCTTCAAGCATTTCTCTGTTGTCAGGAACTTCAGACTGATGCTGCTCGATCAGTATTTTGCAGGTATTAATGATGTTTTCTGCTTTGGAATTATAGAGGCCGATTGTCTTGATATAGTTTTTCAGACCATCCAGGCCGAGTGCATAAATGGCTTCTGGAGTGTTAGCCTTGGCAAATAGTTTCTCGGTTGCCTTATTAACGCCCTTATCGGTAGCTTGAGCAGATAAAATGACTGCAATTAATAATTCAAAGGTTGAATTATATCTAAGCTCGGTCTCAGGGAAGGGGTTGGCTTCCTGAAAGCGTTTAAAAATGGCATGGCGTTTGGATTTATTCATGATGAGAATGGCTTGCAGATTGGTTAAAAGATAGGTTGGTTAAATATTAAACTATTTGTCATCGGGTGTTTTATTTCTGAAAAGAAAGAAGTATACTTCGAAAAGCCTTGAAAGCCCGGCTATTTTTTTATGTTCTGCAATCGAATACCTAGTAATAGAGCTCTTTCTGTAAGCATAAGTTATACCCAGTTTTTCGGCGTTTTTGAAAGTTCAGTTTATTAAGTCAGGATATGATTATGTCAGATAGAGTTACAGGTAAAGTTAAATTTTTCAATGAATCTAAAGGCTTCGGTTTTATCGAGCAAGAGAATGGCCCAGATGTATTCGTACATTTCAGCGCTATTCAGTCAGAAGGTTTTAAAACCCTTGCTGAAGGTCAATCTGTAGAATTTACAGTTGGTCAAGGTAACAAAGGTCCTCAAGCAGAGAACGTTTCACCTTTATAATTCTGCTGCGTGGTGAACCTGGTTCACTACGAGAAGTAGCATTCAAAAGACTCTGATAGTTACTATCAGGGTCTTTTTTGTTTTTAGGTGGCGCGATTTGTTAAATATACACTTTTTTTACATAATTAAGGGTTTTTAGGTCGATACATGGCATATTTAGCTATGCTTAGAGTCGGGATTAGATAAAATCAGCATATTAAATGGATAATGAATCCAGACAGAGCTAACACAAGGTTATGTAGCATGGGCAAATTGATCGGTAAGAAAATATTACTGGCACTGACCGGCGGAATCGCTGCCTATAAATCCGCCGAGCTTTGCCGGCAACTAAAAAAAAGCGCTGCAGACGTTCGAGTTGTCATGACCCGTGGAGCGTGTGAATTTATATCCCCGTTAACCTTACAGGCGCTGTCTGGTAATGCAGTTCATACTGAGCTATTGGATCCAGATGCGGAAGCAGGTATGGGGCACATTGAGTTGGCTAAATGGCCCGATTTGATCATCGTCGCACCTGCTACCGCCAGTTTTATTGCCAAGTATCACGCGGGTATAGCCGATGATCTTCTCTGCACGTTGTTGCTGGCTTCTCAAAAGCCTGTAGTGCTGGCGCCTGCAATGAACCAGGCGATGTGGCAGCATGCAACGACGCAAAGAAATATAAAGCAACTCAAGGTGTTGATGTCTGAGATGTTAACTATTTTGGGGCCGGCAAATGGGGAGCAAGCCTGTGGAGACACTGGCCCTGGCAGGATGGTAGAACCTGAATTTATTGTTGAAGCCTTAATCGAGCGTTTTAGTGTTAATGTCTCAAGCACGCTAAATAAACCGTTAAGGCATAAAAAAGTTGTCATTACTGCTGGTCCAACACGTGAAGCCTTGGATCCTGTCAGGTACATCAGTAACCACAGTTCAGGCAAAATGGGC
>JBFHPN010000003.1:0-20037 GCA_041592735.1 Oleiphilaceae bacterium
CACCATCCGTTTTCAAGCCGTGTCTCGTTTGAAAACGGATAACAGCGGCATGCATCTGTTCATCATATAAGGAGGAATCTTGATTGTGCAGAACGCTATCCAACTCTGCCACATCCGCTTCAGAGGTGGCACGAAAATCACCCCAGAACAATAATTGCTTGCGAATTTGGGGGATTCGAGGATCAGACTTCCCTTTTTTTATAGCCGGTGACAGTGCAAGTGCTTCAAACTGCACATCTTCTCGACTGGACAGTTTCTGATAGGCGTCGATCAGTCGGTAATAGCGGGGTGAAGTCGGGCGTAAAGTCTGAATTAACTCAGCGACAGATTGATCCGCTTTAATTGAGGATAACAGAGGCACCGTATCCATCTGCTTCTTTTTTACTTTCCAGTCTGGCGTCAGTGTTTCGGGATTGATTTTGCCAAATTGCAAGTGGGATGTCAGATTCACAAAGGCATCCGTTAACAGGAATTCAAGGTGTACCGGTTTTAAGGTATCTGGTTCCGTCAGCAATTCACTATGGTAATCTTCTTTGCGCAATCCCTCTTTTCCAATCTCAAAAATTACCTCAATCAGGGACTGTGCAGATGCACTCATTTCACCAGCAACCAGCCATAAGGGATTAAATTGGTTTTGTTCATAGAACGTGGCAATTTTTTCAGCATTTTTCAGTACCCTGCCCTGTATTTCTGCCGGGTATCCGGCGCGCCACGACTCTATCTGTTGTCGAAGTGCATCTTGCGTTTGAGAATCACCGCTTTTTTGCAAGGCCGTTTCATTTGCGGCAAGCCAGCCATTAAAAAGCAACGCGAGGAACAAACCCCAAAAAAAATGTTTGAATTGCATCTGAATGACTCCTGAAAACGAATGCCATCATGACTGAAAATATCAGCGGAAAAAAGAACGGCTGCTTAGCACCACCCTAGTATAAAAGTGCCAAGCGCATAAGACTATTGGCCGCATTTAAAAAATCGCGTTATAGAGATTAACAGGTTATCCATGCTTTAATGAAGGTTGCAGGTGCCGATAAATTCACGAATCTTTTCCGCTTGCGCCATGGCATCCTCATATCCACTATTAATAAGTACACCGCAATATTCCCTGTCGAATAAAATATAACTGGCAAGACTCGCACCGCCGCCAGCCGGATTCGCGCCAATTATTTTGAGCAAGCCTCGCATAGATCTGGGTAAATTGTGAATATACTGCCCTGCAAGTTCATCAAACTTGATAGAAGGTTCAATCACCAGTAAATCAACCGTGTTAACCTTCAGGCGCTGCTGCGCCTCTTTAGATAATGCTTTGCTAAAGGTATTGATACGCTTGACCATATCAACATCTTCTTCAAGCGAATCAATAAAGGCACTGTTCAGCAGCTGCGACATCACTTGCGCCAAAGAAGGCGAATGCAAAACACTCTCACGTTGATACACCTCTTTTGCATTACCGCTGACACCAATAATAAATAACTTTTTAGCACCGAGATTCAGTGCCGAACTAAGTGGCGCTGTTTGCCTTAGGGCACCATCACCGAAATACTCACGATTGATACGAACCGCAGGAAAAATAGCTGGCAAGGCCGCCGATGCAAGAATGTGATCGAAATTCAGCTGTGTCTTGACGCCGCAACGCCTGGCACTTTTCCACCCTTTGATTGTGTCATGACCTTGAATAAAACTTATATTATGACCAGACGTATAGCCAAGCGCTGAAATACACAAAGCATGAAGTTCACCACTGTCAATCATGCGTTTCAGTCTGTTCATGTCCAGATTATGTATCAGTAACTGCCGCAGCGGTTCATTATCGAGCAGCGAGAGGGGTTGACCTTCAGAAAGACCGCTATGAAAAAAAGAAGCAAATAATTTTAAAAGGTTTTTCAGAATGGCAGATACACTCACATGATGAATATTGTGTGACTGCAGGTTTGACCAAAGTGTATCCAGGCTGTTTACCGAACCATGAAAATGGTCAGCTTCGCTGGCTAGCTTAGCGGCATTGATGGCGCCGGATGAGGTGCCGCAAATAATTTGAAAAGGGTTATGACCCGTATCAGGTATTAACTCAGCGACTGCCTTGAGCACGCCTACTTGGTAAGCTGCTCGCGCCCCGCCGCCAGATAAGACCAACGCTGTTTTCATGCATCATCCAGTGCTAAGTGTTTCTAAAACTATAGAGCAGATTCTGCCTGAGTACCAACTGTGCATTTACACCGCCCTTCTCAGGTACCGCTCACAGGCGGTAATGAATAACTGCCCGTCACATGTGCTACTAATTCATCGGAGCCTTCACAACGCAAAGCAACTTCACAAAAAGCAATTCGTTTTCCTAATTTCAGAATGGTTGCTTCTGCCAGCAAGTCACGCTGTTCTGGCCGCTTGAGAAAGTTGATATTCAAATTACTGGTGACCGCCATGGCCATTTCACCCAGGCTACCCAAAATAGCCACATACATGGCCGTATCACCCGCCGTCATCATTACTGGCCCTGAAATACTGCCGCCTGGACGCAAATGCTTGGCCTGAAAAGGAATGCGGATTCTGGCATATGCAGACCGAACCTCTTCAACAATCAAACCTATGTCTTGCGCCATCGGCACCCATGATTTAATTTTTTGTTCTATCTCGAACGCGCTTAACGCCATCTTTTTTACCTCTTATCGAGTCGTGTTATGTTGTTAATTTATACAAGTAAAAGAAAAATAAGCCGACTTCGCTCTATACCTTACCGCCGATGCTATTTAAAATAACCGGTTATATTTCCAAGACAGCCTCCAAAGGATAGATGAATATCATGCGCGCCAGCCAATTTTTAATTGCGACTCAAAAAGAAACCCCTGCAGATGCAGAAGTAATCAGCCACCAGTTAATGCTTCGTGCTGGTTTAATCCGCAAATTAGCCTCTGGTTTATATAACTGGCTGCCTATGGGCCTGCGCGTTTTACGTAAAGTTGAAATGGTCGTCCGGGAAGAAATGGACAAGGCAGGTGCACAAGAGCTCTTGATGCCTGTGGTTCAACCCGCTGAGCTCTGGGAAGAATCAGGTCGCTGGCAGCAATACGGCGGCGAACTGCTGCGTATCAAAGACCGCCATACACGAGATTTCTGCCTGGGGCCGACTCACGAGGAGGTCATCACCGATCTGGCACGCAATGAGTTAAGCAGCTACAAACAATTACCTGTGAACTTTTATCAGATACAGACCAAATTCCGGGATGAAAGGCGCCCACGGTTTGGCGTCATGCGTGCGCGTGAATTTTTAATGAAAGATGCGTACTCCTTTCATGCCGACCAGGCTTCATTAAATGAAACCTATGACGCCATGTACCAGGCCTATACCAACATTTTTACCCGACTTGGTTTGAATTTCCGTGCAGTTCAGGCGGATTCCGGCAGCATTGGCGGCAGTGCTTCGCACGAGTTTCATGTACTTGCAGAGTCAGGGGAAGATGATATTGCATTCAGCACGGCAAGCCAGTATGCAGCCAATATAGAACTGGCAGAAGCCAAAGCACCCGAGGGAACGCGTGCAGCCCCGCTCGGAAATATGGAAGAAGTACCGACACCCGGTCAAAAGACCATTGAAGAAGTAGCCAGCTTTCTCTCTGTCGCGCCAAAAGACATCCTCAAAACACTTATCGTACTGGGCGAAGCCGATGAAAACGGCGATACACCGCTGGTAGCCTTGGTATTGCGAGGTGACCATACATTAAATGAAATCAAGGCCGAAAAACTATCAGGCATTGCTTCACCGCTTGTCTTCGCCAACGAAGAACTGGTGAAACAAAAACTGGGGGCAGAAGTTGGCTCAATCGGCCCAGTCGGTCTGACGATTCCTTGTTATGTCGACAGAAGTGCAGCCATGTCGGCAAATTTCATCTGTGGCGCCAATAAAGATGATGTTCACCTTAAGTCTGTCAATTGGGAGCGAGATCTGCCGTTAACGAATATCGTCGATTTACGCAATGTGCAAGAAGGTGACATCAGCCCGGACGGACAGGGAACACTGGAAATCAAACGGGGTATCGAAGTTGGCCATATTTTCAAATTGGGCACAAAATACAGTCAGGCGATGAATGCCAGCGTGTTAAATGAGCAAGGTAAAGCAACAATCATGGAAATGGGTTGCTACGGTATCGGTGTATCGCGCGTTGTGGCGGCGGCCATTGAGCAAAACTATGATGACAAAGGGATCATCTGGCCTCAAGCACTTGCCCCCTTCACTCTGGTTCTGATCCCCTTGAACATGCAAAAGTCTGAAAGCGTTGCGCATAAAACAGAAGAGCTTTATCACGCTCTTCGCGCTTCTGGAGTTGACGTTCTGATGGATGACAGAAATGAACGACCTGGTTCCAAATTTGCCGACATGGAGCTGATCGGCATTCCTCATCGCATTGTGATCAGTGACCGAGGCATCCAAAACGGTACATTGGAATACAAAGGCCGAAGAGATGAAGAGAACCAGGATATCCCTCTCGAAACGATACTCGAATTTATCCAGAACAAATTAAATCATGCGTAAAACCTTAACTGACACTGCCTTGAACTTACGCGCGAGCCCCTGGCAACAGAAGACGCTTAGTCATCTTGGCTGTGTATTGGTTTGGATGCTATGGCTCTTGATCAGCCAAAGTGTCTATGGGCAAGATGAGGATATGCTGGCCACCCGCCAGGCGCCTGATCTTGAGCTCAAAGAACTACTCATGAAAACCGTGAACGAGGCCGATAGTTTTGTTGATCGCTTTGATGCCGAAGTCTGGCTTGTGGATATGTCAAAAAGGCTTTCCCGTTATATCAAGGACCCAGAGGAGCGCCTGACACTCCTTCGAAAAGTTCATGCTGAAGCCCGTAAAGCAAAACTGGAACCTGAACTGGTAATGGCCTTGATTCACGTTGAAAGTGCATTTGAACGTTATGCCATTTCCAGTGTGGGGGCGCAGGGTTTAATGCAAGTTATGCCTTTTTGGAAAAATGAAATTGGAAGACCAGATGATAATCTGATGGATATTCAAACGAATCTTCGTTACGGCTGCACGATATTAAAACACTATATCAATAAAGAAAAAGGCAATCTGATACGCGCACTCGCGCGCTATAACGGCAGCCTCGGTCGCTTAAAATACCCGGAAAAAGTCATGCGTTTCTGGGAGTTATATTGGTTTATCAAACACGTATGAGTAATGCGTATGCAACAGATAGTGGTGGATATAGTTATACCAAGAGATGAATGGCTGAGACTCTACCGGGGGGAAACGCAAACCGTTTACGCTACCTCCCGGGATGGCAGATCAATTAAGTTCCCGGCCAATATTCTAACGAAATACACTACACAAAATGGTATACATGGCAGCTTTGTTATTGAATTCTCGGATCAAGGAAAATTTCAATCCATCATTAAACTATAAGTCTTCATTAATTCTGTCTCCCGACCTGCCCTAAATCCCTAGCAACATATCTGCTCCCTTAAACAAACAGGAAAAAATAATGACCTCAGCAAAAAAATCGCACTTACTCACCAGTCAGGAAGTTATGAGCCTTAAGGAAAGTATGCTTGTTGGCAAACTCAAAGAAATGGGCCTTAATGAATTAGAAACGCACGCACAGTTCATCATGAACGAGATGGGCAATAAACAGTATGCAAAAGTCATGACTGGCATTATGCAGGCGCTTGAAACTGCCCCGGCAGGCAGTGATCGCTTTCAAACAGTGCAACACACACTCGAAACCTTACTGCCCAATAAGGCCTATTTCAGCGACCTCTATGCTCGCCTCGCTGCGATTGTAATGATTATCATCTCCAGAAAATTCCAGGCGCTGCTT
The DNA here is from genome assembly GCA_041592735.1 of Oleiphilaceae bacterium. GTDB lineage: Bacteria > Pseudomonadota > Gammaproteobacteria > Pseudomonadales > Oleiphilaceae > PZPK01. Next base: position 5,821 of record JBFHPN010000003.1, read on the forward strand.
TGAATATAAAATTAATTCACATTTCTGGTGTGTTTGTTGATTTAACGGATGACAGTTGTAGATTGGCTCGATAAGATGCTTCTATCAGCCAGCAAAAAAATAATAGCCTTATGAATCAGTTACGTCCTCTCTTACTTTGTTTTTTCATGCTCTGGAGCTTCATCGCGCTTGCAGAGAGCAATCTCCCCAATAAAGGCCTGGATCAACAGGAAAAAGACCTGGTACCGATATTAATGTGCGTCTGGGACCCTATTGGCAAAGCCGGTCCTGTCGGACAAATCATGAAAGAAGCAAAGATACAAGCCTATCACTGGGGGGTAGATCTGGATTACGTGGTCTACAGTGATGAACGCGTGGCGATTGATGAGTTTAAACTTGGCCGTTGCGATGCGGTCAATATGATTGGCTTTCGCGCCCGAGAATTCAATACCTTCACGGGTAGTCTCGGAGCCATTGGCGCGATTCCAAGTTATGAGCATTTAGGTGTGATTATTAAAACCATCAGCTCTCCGAAAGCAGCCGAACTGATGCGTGTCGGTGATTACGAGATTATGGCTATCGGTCCTGCCGGAGCAATCTTCATGTTTACCCGTGACCGAAGTATTCTTCAGCCAAAAGATTTTGCCGGTTTAAAAATGGCGGTTCTGGATGGCATTCCTGAATCCGAATATCTTTCGGCCAAATATGGCATAACGCCCGTTAATTCAACAATCTTCAATTCCATACTTAAATTCAACAATGGAACTGTGGACCTCACTGCCGCACCAGCGATTGTTTACGAGCCGTTCGAGATGCATAAAGGGCTTGAACCGAATGGCGGCATTTACCGTGAACCTTTTCTGTATATTACCATGCAAGTTGTTGCCCGCTGGCAAAAGTTCCCGCCTGACTTTGCACAAAAAGCGAGGCTGCGTGCAGTGGAAGAGTATCAGCGCTTCGTAAAATTCCTGACTGACCCGGAAGCCACAATTCCTGAACACTATTGGATAGAAATCCCCAAACATTTATACGATTTCTGGGTTGAAGACTTCAGGGAGAGTCGATTAGAGTTGGGACGACGAGGAATTTATGATCAACGCACGCTAAAGTTAATGCGTAAGGTCCGCTGTAAAATGGATTCCAAACTGGCTGAATGCTCTGCCAAGGAACAAGAATAATCCGTGATCAGTTGTTGACGAGATCTGTTTTCTCGACAAAAGTTCGCTGACTATGAGGGTCCTGATGAATGAAAATATCTGTATCCGGAAACGCCTCTTCGATGGAATGATGCACCTGATCACTCAAATCGTGCGCCTTAAATAAGCTGATATTACCATCTAGCACAACATGAAATTGAATAAACCGGGTTTGCCCAGACTGCCTGGTTCTCAAATCATGCACTTCAATCACAAAAGGGTGGCTTAAGGCGATATCCAGAATCTTCTGCTGCTCTTCTGCGGGCAACTCTCTGTCGAGCAATAACTGGGTCGATTCATAAGCAATCGAGATAGCAGACTTAAAAATATACAAGCCAATGCATAGGGCGATAATCGGATCGGCATACAACCAACCCGCATAATAGAGGCCAAGCCCTGCCAGGATACCAATATTCGTCAGAAAATCGGCAGCATAGTGCAAAGAATCGGCTTTGATAGCTACAGACTGAGTGACCTTCACAACATAGCGCTGATAACTTACCAGCAAAAACGTCACAAATAAAGATGCCAGCATCACCCACGACCCGACTTCCGGCGAGTCGATTATGCGCGGATTAATCAGACGTTCTACGGTGTAAATGATAAGAAAAATAGCCGAACTGGCAATAAACACAGCTTGCCCTAATCCTGCCAGCGCTTCTGCTTTACCATGCCCAAAACGATGTTCATCATCGGCCGGTTCCATGGCATAACGCACAGCAATCATATTGATGAGTGAGGCACATAAATCAAGAAGTGAATCAACCAGAGCAGCCAGAATACCCATTGATCCGGTAATCACCCACGCGTAAAACTTCATGCACAACAATCCTAAGGCCACCAGCACAGATGCTCTTGTTGCCCAAATGACCAATTGTTCGGATTTAGTGCGTGTTTTATTCATAACATCTTCCAGCTCAAGCTTTCATCACACGAAAACAATGAACATAAGCAGCCGCTAACACGCCAGCCCGGATCAGTTCGCGGTGTAAATAACGATACATGTTGATATTACCTTAGCGGCTTGATAATACGACATTAAAGGGTTTAAATCTCTAATAGAAACAGCCATTTTTATTTTTATAATCAATCGGAGCAGATTATGCAACGGCCAGACGGACTTAAGCAGATTTCTTATCAGGAATACTCAAACCTGCCTGTAGCGCTTTATCTGCGAAACGATGTCAGAGAGCTGGATCGTTTTGCGATAGAGGAATGCGGTATAAACGGTTTTGATTTGATGAGCAGCGCCGCCAGATTCAGCTTTCATTGTTTGATGAAAACATGGCCGTCGTGCCGCTCGCTTGTTGTGCTATGCGGCAGCGGCAATAACGCGGGGGATGGCTATATTGTTGCATCACTTGCTAAGAAACGCGATGTAGCGGTAACAGTGTTGCATCTGGCCGACCCAGACAAACTAAAGGGCGATGCGCGTCTGGCTTATTTGCAGTGCAAAACAACTCAGGTAACTTGCCTGCCCTTCAGCCTGGAGGCCTTTGAACAACTTACGCATGATGAAGAAATCGTCATTGTTGATGCCTTACTCGGAACCGGGCTTAACTCAGAAATAACCGGTGACTATGCACACGCGATAGCAGCCATTAATCAACAACCCCATCCTGTTCTAGCTGTGGATATCCCTTCGGGTCTGTGTTCGGATACAGGCCAGGCTCTTGGTATTGCTGTCAAGGCTACGCTGACCACAACGTTTATCGGACTAAAGCTTGGTCTTTTCACCGGCTCAGGGCGTGACTATTGTGGGGAGATTTGCTTTAGTTCGCTTAAATTGCCAGAAGAGATATTCAAACATCGTCAAGCCCCTGTAAGCCGTCTGGATATTGCAGGGCTATTGTCTGGGCTCTCTCCAAGAGCCCGAACGAGTCATAAAGGTAACTGTGGCCGCCTGACGGTTATCGGCGGTGACACAGGCTTTGGCGGCGCCGTTGTCATGGCAAGCATGGCCGCTGCCCGAATAGGCGCAGGCCTCACCTCTGTTATCACACAAGAAACAAACCGAAGTGCGTTACATGCAGCCATTCCAGAGGTCATGGTACATTGCCCGGCAAGTACTGTGCAGATTCAACCACTACTCGATAACTCAGATGTGATTGTAATTGGACCTGGATTAGCACAAAGCGCGTGGTCTGAAAAAATGCTTCAAGCTGCGTTGAACGCCAACAAACCATTGGTCCTGGATGCAGATGCGCTGAATTTGCTGGCATTTCATAGCCATTTGAAAAGGCTGTATCAGTTACAAAAGCCTGAAGTACTAGAACAACATGTTTTGACGCCACACCCCGGAGAGGCTGCGCGTTTACTGAATCTAAGCACACAAGCAATTCAAGCAGACCGAAGACAAGCCATTCTGAGTTTACAAGCTAACTGGCAGGGCCATATCCTATTGAAAGGCAGTGGTAGCCTGCTTATAAACCCAAACCAAGAAATCATGCTGTGCCCCTATGGTAACCCAGGAATGGCATCTGGCGGCATGGGCGACGTGTTAAGCGGACTGATCGGAGGATTGTTGGCTCAAGGTATCGAAACCGCTATGGCGCTGCAGCTGGCTGTGTGCCTGCACGCCAGAGCAGCCGACATTGCTAGCGATATGGAGGGTGAACGCGGTCTGCTTGCCACTGACCTGATACCTCTTGCGCGACGCCTGCTAAACAGAAAACAGGCCTGATGCCGGCTACCTGCACTAAGGGAGCGATCTGAAAGGCTAGTCTTTTTGTTCCGAGTGAAGTTTTTCCCTGACATCCATCAGTATTTTACCGTACATGTTTTCGCCTCGACGGTCACGACCACACCCCCAGAAATAATCATACTGACTATTTTCAACCAGTTTGCGCTGGCCAGTTTCCAAGAGCGCCAGCGCGACCGCAGGATAAGCTTTAGCTTTGGTATACACAGCGCGTGTCATCACTACCCGGCGAACCTTCTTCCAGTCATTGCGTAGTTTTTTAAAGCGTGTGGCACCGAGCTTTCGTGCCTTACGCGCTGTCTCCGCTTGCCTGATTTTTTCCATATAATCGGGCGCGCGGGTATCAAACTTCATCGCCTGAAAATAATGTTCCACACTTGGCCACTCTTGGCCATCCAGTTTGAATGGATAAATGGCATGTGTTCCCAGAATTTCGGACTCGTCACTTCTGGATAAATAGACTGCATCTTCATCAAGATCCGGGAACAACATGTATTCTCCTCAGGCGATCATCGCCCTAAAATAAGCGATCAATCTTTCTATGATTAATCTTCAGTTTTAATCACAATAAAGGATGGACTACCGCGTCTGTTGATCAATGCCGGTACCGCGCGTTTTTTTGGCAGATCTTTAACAATTTTTTCGAACTCTTCGACGCTCTCAAAAGACTGATTATTCAGGCTGGTGATCAAATCACCCGCCTTGATTCCGGCATTATTGGCTGGCCCTTCGTTTACTTCCAGCACCTTCACCGCAAAACGGATATTCAGCTCTTTAAGCATTTTACTATCCAATGCTTCGACTTTCACACCGAGACGGTTCACTTTCGCCTGAGGTGCAGGCTTTGAAGACTCTGATCGAGCTTGCTGATTCTCTAATTCACCCAGTTTCAAACTAATGGTCTTCGTTTTTTTATCTCGTACCACTTTCAACTTAACCGTTTCACCAACCTTACTTCTGCCAACCAACTGGGGTAATTCAGAAGAAAGATTAATTTCTTTTCCTTCATATTCGATAATAATATCTCCGGTTTGAATTCCGGCCTTTTCAGCAGGTGAGTCTTTCATGACTTGAGCCACCAGCGCACCATAAGGTTTATCTAAACCAAAACTTTCAGCCAGATCTTTACTGACCTCCTGGATCAACACGCCTAACCAACCGCGTGAAACGTATCCCTGGTTTTTAAGCTGGTCAACCACTTCCATCGCCACATCGATTGGTATCGCAAAAGAAACCCCCATAAATCCACCTGAACGGGTATAGATTTGTGAATTGATACCTACAACTTCACCTTCCATATTAAAGAGAGGGCCGCCTGAGTTGCCCGGATTTATAGCAACGTCGGTTTGAATGAATGGCACATAATTCTCATTGGGCAGATTACGGCCTTTTGCACTGACAATACCTGCCGTTACCGTGTAATCAAATCCAAAAGGGGAACCGATGGCAAAGACCCATTCACCGACTTTCAATTTATTCGATTTACCCAGTTTTACGACGGGGAGATCACCCGCTTCGACCTTCAACACCGCTAAATCAGAACGCTGATCAGAACCGATTAATTTCGCCTTTAACTCGCGACGGTCACTGAAGCGAACATATATTTCATCTGCACCTTCCACAACATGATTATTCGTCAGGATAATGCCATCTTTTGAAACTATGAAGCCAGACCCCATGGATTGGGCTTGTTTTTTGGGCTTTGACCCGTTATTGGGCGGATTCTGTGGACCGCCAAAAAAGTATTTGAAAAAGTCAGGTAACTGCTCCATATCACCCTGAAATTGAAAAGGTATTCGTGATTCGACATGACTCACGGTGCTGATATTCACAACCGCCTCAGAATGCTCTTCAACCAGCTCTGTAAAATCGGGTAATTTTGCCTGCACCGAAAAACTCATCAGTAACAAACCCAGCATCAATACATAACATCGTGTCCAATAAACATACTTCATTTTAAGCTCCTTCCAAGCTAAACGAGATCATTATCTGCAGTGAATTTATTGTGGTGTCAGAAGATAGAAATACAACTTAAAAATAATTAAGCACTAAGCAATCTAACGCGATGGCACAATCATCAGGAGCGCCTTTTTATTTGGATTGTTTGCCTGATGTGTCGTTGTGTTGGCTGATTAATAAACGGGTCATTACCGGCAGATAATCTTTATGATAAGCGTGTTTTCGGCTATAGGCCCTCGCCCAGAAAAACCCCAGCAATAAGCCGGTCAGCGCGCAGATCATAGATACAGATTCTTGCCCGGAAGATAACAGGTCTCCGATAACAGCACCCAGAATAAGTAAAACCAATGGGAACAAATATACCCTTAATGATGCCGATATCAGCCCCTGCTCGGGTATCGCAATAAAGACTTCGTCTCCGGGGCGAGCCCCCAATGTATTTTCGATATCCAGCTCTAAACAACGATTCGCGGTCATTTTATTCAATGTACTCTGACCGCAACCAGACTTCAGGCTGCAACTCCCACAGGTATTCGTACGCTGAACACTGACTCTGGCTATAGATGGGCCATTTGAATCTAAATTAAAACGGGTATCCAGTATTGTTGCTCGTTCTTCAATCATATTGGTGCGGCTTCAGGCTCAGGCTTTATTGGGCGGTAACTCTTCAGAAATGATACGCATCACTTGTGTGCGCACATTGACCCTCACCCGCAGATGATCATTATTTCGCACCCACTCTCTGACCAAATGATAATTCTGCCAGTATTCACTTATTTCCTGTTTATTTTCATAAGATAAAATACGTTGCAGTTCCAGCTCGTTCACTTCGCCATCCAATAGTGCAGACAAGGATTCTTTTAAACGTTCATTCATGCTCTGAGACTCCTGTTAATTATCCATCAGGCTTTTAATCGTGTTATCCAACAATTCACGCGCCCTGAAAATTCTCGAGCGAACAGTGCCTACCGGGCACTCCATCACTTTGGCTATTTCGTCATAACTCAAACCTTCAAACTCTCGCAGAACCAGCGCAACACTCAATTCTTCCGGCATCACTGATAAAGCACTCTGTATAGCTTCTGCCAACTGTGAACGCCCTAATAAATGCTCAGGGGTATCCTGGGTTTTCCAACTTTCTGCGATTATTTCTTCAGCATCCTGTTCTTCTAAAGATGTTTTAATCGGCACATTACGTTTCTTTTGAACATAATTTTTGGCTGTATTCAGCGTAATTCGATATAGCCAGGTATAGAAGGCGCTGTCACCCCGAAAATTCTGAATACCCCGATAGGCCTTGATAAACACTTCTTGCGTGGCATCAGCAATATCATTCAAATCATCTATGTAGCGCGAAACGATAGACGCTACTTTATTCTGATACTTAACAACTAGAAGCTCGAACGCTGAACGGTCTCCTTTCTGGACTCTATTCACTAACTTTTGATCAAGCTGATCAGAAGCGGAATGCCTGGCACAATCTTCAAATAGTCCTGAATTCATAATTAGTTGACACGAAAGGGTTGAAATGGGTTAAGACTTGCAACGCCTAAGCATTATCACCCAGTCGCTGTTAAAATGAAACCAAGGCTGTTAACCTTTCAACCTTCTGAATGCGCCCCAACAAATCAAGCCCTCCTAAAGGCATTAAATAAACGCATCCATCTCTATAGTTATTTAGACCTTATATTTACAATTAAGTTCAATAAAACAATAATAAAGCCTCTTCAAATACAGAGAGACATACATGGGTTCTTCGTTTGAGTACGACGTATTAATCATTGGAAGTGGTGCCGCCGGTTTAACAACGGCTCTTTGTCTCGATAAACGCATGTCTGTTGCCGTTCTCTCTAAAACTACACTTTCAAGCGGTTCAACACCTTGGGCACAAGGCGGAATCGCTGCCGTTTTAGCCAATGACGATGACATACAATCGCATATTCAGGATACCTTGGATGCCGGTGGCGGATTATGCCATGAAGATGCGGTGCGCAAGACGGTGCTTAACGGTCGAAAAAGCATTGAATGGTTAAGCGCTCAGGGCGTCGATTTCACTAAAGACCATTCCGCTGATACCAGCCTGCCCTTTCATTTGACCAAAGAAGGCGGCCACAGCCATCGGCGCGTTGTTCATGCGGATGATGCCACCGGGCTGGCTGTTTCCACTGCGCTTTGCAAACAAGTTTCAGACGCTGCAAACATTGAGATCTTCGAACACCGTGTTGCCGTAGACTTAATTACCCACAAAAAACTTTTTTTACCTGGAAATCGCTGTGTCGGTGCATATGTTTTAAATCGGCAGACCAATCGTGTTGAACTTTTCCGCGCTCGCTTTATCGTCATCGCCACCGGGGGGGCCAGCAAAGCCTATCTCTATACAAGTAATCCGGATGGCGCCAGCGGAGATGGTATCGCCATGGCATGGCGTTCAGGTTGCCGGGTGGCTAATATGGAGTTTAATCAGTTCCATCCTACCTGCCTGTACCACCCGAATGCCAAGTCCTTTCTCATCACAGAAGCGGTAAGAGGCGAAGGTGGCCTGTTGCTGTTGCCGAACGGTGAACGTTTTATGCAGCGTTTTGATCAGCGTGCAGAACTGGCGCCAAGAGATATTGTCGCCCGCGCCATCGATCATGAAATGAAACGTTTGGGGGCCGATCACCTTTACCTGGACATCAGCCACAAATCCTCTGATTTCATTATCAAACACTTTCCCACTATTTATGAAACCTGCCTGGGTTTTGGCATTGACATCACCAAGGAACCGATCCCGATAGTTCCTGCCGCTCATTATACTTGTGGTGGCATTTTAGTGGATGAGCGTGCACGAACGGATGTCAATCAACTCTATGCGATTGGAGAGGCCTCTTTCACAGGCTTGCACGGAGCAAACCGAATGGCCAGCAATTCTCTGTTGGAATGTATTGTATATGGGCAGGCAGCCGCAGAAGATATTAACAAGAAAATGGATAGCATTCCTAAACCACCCGATGCCCCGGCATGGGATGAATCTCAGGTAACTGATTCCGATGAGGATGTTATTATTTCCCATAACTGGGATGAGCTTCGCCGCTTCATGTGGGATTATGTCGGCATTGTGCGAACCAACAAACGTCTGACGCGTGCCAAACACAGAGTTGATTTGTTGCATCAGGAAATACTGGATTATTACAGCAATTACTGTATTAGCAATGATTTACTTGAATTAAGAAACCTGGTCACGGTTGCAGATCTGATAATATGTTCTGCCATTCAACGTAAAGAAAGCAGGGGGCTACACTACACGCTCGACTATCCGGATAAACTTGAGGTTGCCAAAGATACCATTCTGACGCCGACAAATTACTCAACACGAGACTGGTAAACACCCGGGCGCCAAACGGAAATCCAATCCTAGCCCTTACACATTAAATGACAGCCAGCGGCGCAGCGTCATTTCAAGTTTATCTTTTTCAATCGGCTTACTAAGATAATCATCCATACCGACCTGTAAGCACTTCTCGACGTCACCTGACATGGCATTCGCAGTGACCGCAATAATGACCGGCTGGCTGATATCCTTTAATAAACGAATCTTGCGTGTGGCTTCGAGACCATCCATTCTGGGCATTTGCCAGTCCATTAACACCAAATCGTAATCGCTTGCTTGAATGGCCTCAACTGCCTCAACGCCATCGTTCGCCATATCCGCAGATAAGCCCAGATAGCCCAGCATAATTTTCAAGACCTGCTGATTCACTTTGTTGTCTTCCACTATCAGTATTTTTTTATTGGCGAACATAGACAAGGGTGAATGCGGAAGCGTTTGGGTAATTCTTGACTGTTCACCAGGTACTTTATCAATCAACTCTAAAAACAGCGTTTCAAGTATATCCAGCTTCAGTGGCAGATTAAGAAAGCGCGTATTAACCTTGGGGGCCAGTTCACTTAGCGTCTTGGGTTGATCATCACCTTGGGTTGTAAAACAGATTAAATCGATATGCTGAAGATCATTTAATTTTTCCTTTAACTGGCTTACATCGCCTAGTAAGTCATAATCCGTGCAAATAGTAATACAACTTTTACCCGGCAATTCTTTCATTAACTCTATCCAGCCTTGAACTCTGCCAACGATATAAATCGTTTTTCCCATGGCATTGAGATAATGTTCAATGACGGTATTATGAAAATGATTCTGACCCAGCAATACGAAATCTATCCCGGTATTTTTTAGTTGTGTTAATGTTCTGGTACGCTTGATATCGGTGGTTAATTTCAATTTCAAACTGAAGGTTGTACCCATACCCTCTTCAGACCGATAACTAATGCTGCCCTGCATTAAATCAATCAGGTGCTTACAGATTGCTAATCCAAGTCCGGTTCCACCATACTTTCGGGTGGTTGAGGTATCTGCCTGTACGAAGGGTTCAAATAATTTCTGCTTGGCCGATTTAGATAAGCCAATACCCGTATCCCTGACTTCAATCAAAAGCTGCATGGCTTCATCATTCTTGGCAAGCAGTTCCACCCAGAGCTCTACGCGTCCGTTTTCGGTAAACTTGACAGCATTACACGCAAGGTTCAGCACTATCTGCCGTAAACGATTCGGATCACCAAACACATAGCGATCAATCGAGGGTGACACGAAATAAACAAACTCTAAACGCTTTTCATTAGCCTGAAAAAAAATCAGATCGGCACAGTCATCTAATACCTGACTAATATCAAAGCTTATGGTCTCAAGATCAAGCTGACCTGCTTCAATTTTGGAAAAGTCCATAATATCGTTAATCAGTGATAATAAGGATTGAGCGGAACTATTTATTACTTGCACATACTGCGCCTGATCTTTTTGCAAAGTGGTTTTGCTCAGTACATCAGATAAACCGATTATTGCGTTCATGGGTGTGCGAATATCGTGACTCATCGACGCCAGAAAAATATTTTTACTTCTGCTCGCCTGCTCTGAAATCTCGCGCGCTTCGCTTAGTTCTTTATTTCTGGTTTTCAGATTAGTCAAGGCTTCGGCAAGCTGTGAAGTACGGATATTAAACCAGGACGCCAAATGCACCAGTTCATCAGAACCCTGAACATTTAACATGGTCATATAGTCTTCCCGACTCACCAGATTACGAATTTGTTGCGTCAATGCCTTGACCGGATGCAGAAACACAGAACTGAAAAATAACAGGTATAAGAAGGCGGCAAATACCAGAAACACAAACAACAGCCCTAACATACTCTCGGTGATTCTGGACACCATCTGATTGCTATATCTGGCAGGCATTGCAATCACTATTTTCCATCCTATATCAGACATATGAATGACACTGACTGAAGAGGCTTCTTTGAGTAGCGGATCATCCTGTATATTCAAGCGTCTGCCGAATTTTGCCAAATGTGCAAATTGTTTATCGGTCTGCGTATCCAACATAATGCGCGCAATTTTTTTGGCTTCATCCAAACCGATCTGATCAGACTCTCTGATTAGTCGCTGGCTCAACTGATCAACTTCATACACCCTGACTAAAGGTTGATTGACTTCATATTGGACGGATGCCCGCTGCAACTCTTCTTCGACAGCCTGCAAGGCAATATTGTCTTTAACCAGTGCCTGTATTGAAGGGTAAGCATTTTCATTGTATTGCAGCATGTCAAATGGTGAGAGTTGCCTTTCATTGGTGCTTGGGAAGGACAACAATCGATCATTTCTATCTAAAGCAAAGGCATAACCGCCAATCAGCTTGGTTTGAGCCTGCATGAATTCAGACAAACCACCCAGACGCAAATCAACTGTCACCACACCTTTAAACTGATCACCGACCCAAACAGGTACAGAGCAAGTGACCATTGACTCCATCGAATGAGGATCTTGATAGGAACGTGACCAGTAAACTTGTGAAGGCTTGAGATAACGTACCGGAACATACCACTCTTCTCGATGATAGCCCCGCCCTGCAGGATCGTTATAATCATCAAGGGTTTGCAGGACTCCTTCGGCATTTCTCGCCCAGAAAAAGGCAGACCGCTCTTTAGTCTTATCAAAAGCGAAAGGTTCAGGCCAGACACCACCACCGGCAATCATGCTTTCCATACCTTTCTGATTATAAATACCGGGTAATATTCGATGGTATTCTTCCGGATCTTTTTCCATCACGCTGACTAGCGTGGCGATTGTGCGTGCCAATGACTCAGCAATAGCTAGTTTTTCACGCAAGCTAAGTGTAATGGTTTTTCCGATTTCATCGTTTAGTTTATCAGCCTGCTGGATTATGACTTCTCTGCCGCGGCTTTCAGCGATAAAAATATTGACTGATAACACCGCGAATAGAAAAACCAGCAGGCCAAAGCTCATTTTGAATGTGAGCCCATGATAGAAGGCACGTTTTACCGGGAGAAATTGAGGAGATCCGTCTTCGTTTTCTTTTTGCATAGATTAAGGTCTGTCAAAGATTTAGTAGCAAGTATATGCCAAGCAAACGCAAAATAAAGCAAAGCCTATGCACACTTATAAAAATATTACCTATACTGTAATCATAGTTCGTCACAGTCTGGGCACATGAAAATCTTACCTAATCAGGCAAAAAAATGGTATGAAGAACAGGTAGTCTCTGTTTTATATTCCAATTTGCGAGGCGCCATTTCAGGCAGCGTCATTAATATTGTGCTTGTCAGCTTTGTTTTGTGGCCAATTTTCCCAACCTATAGCCTGCTCGCATGGTTCAGCTTCGGGCTTCTGCTGAATTTACTTCGTTTATATTTCTTCAGCCGTTACAACAGCCACCCAAATGAGCACTCTACAAGCTTCTGGTTAAACATACATCGAAGCTTAACGGCAGTTTCTGGTGCTATGTATGGCATTCTGGCCTTTTTCTTTTTTAGCAGTGAGCATCCGCTTCATCAAATATTGGTGATTCTTTTAGCGGGTGGTATGGGAGCAGCTGCCGTCGGAACGCATTCAGTGGATCGTATTACCTATCAGGCCTTTTTATTCCTAGCCGTGATACCGCTAACAGTGCGCGCATTTCTGGAATACACAGAAGTCCATATGGTGGTTTCGGCTATGCTCTGTGTGTTGATGCTAATTATGTTGCGGGCTGCCAAGCAGTCCAGGCAGATTATGATCGATAATATTTATATGTCTCAAACGCTTCGTTACAGGGCAACACATGACAGCTTGGTTGACTTGCTCAACAGAGAAGAATTCCAACGTGAATACCATCGAGTGATCAAGGAGTTAAGTAAACAGAAAAGCACTGAAGCCAAATTGGTTTCTATCATATTTATTGATTTGGATAATTTTAAAACACTCAACGACACAATGGGGCATCAGGCCGGCGATAATGCGCTGATTACAATAAGTAACATTATCCGCAAATCGATTCGTGAGACAGATATTGCTGCCCGATTTGGTGGCGATGAATTTATGATATTAATCGTTTCGGAGCGAATAGATCAAGCTGCGGCAGTGGCTGAAAAAATCCAACTCAAAATCGAAAAATTTCAACAATCATTCAGTGAGCATAAACTCTCCTTCGGTGCCAGTATAGGCATAGGTTACGCAGAACAAGATAATGCTGACTTTGATGCACTTCTAAAAGCTGCCGACCAAGCCTGCTACCAAGCAAAACACTCAGGAAAAGGTCGAATTTGCCTGGAACAATTGAGCAATGCTGAAGCGCCTAACTTATAGCGCCTGCACCACAGGCTCAATATAATCAATCAGGAATTGCACACTTTGCCTTCCGCGAAATTCATTGATATTGGCACGATATACGACTCTGATTGAGGCAGGTAAGATTTCCTGGCACCACTCACTATTAAATTGTATGGCATCAATCATGGCACCCTGACGATCACTAAGAACCAGTTTTAAATGCTTATCCTTTAGCACTTTACTTTGCACAACATCAAAGCAGCCATCAAAAACAGGTTCTGGAAAGCCCTGCCCCCAAGGCCCAGCTTTTTCTAGCATCTCAATATTCTGAATGGTTCGTTCCTCGGATGGCAAGTCACCATCCGTCAATAATACAGCCTCAATATCCGAGCTTGATAAAGTGTCTTTCACCAACTGATCAAATACAGTGGAAAATTCTTCAAAATCTTGCAACCTTATAGTCATCCCCGCTGCCATAGCATGACCACCGAACTTTTGTAATAGATGGGGATAACGTTTAGCCAGCAAATCCAGGGTATCACGCATATGCAAACCTGAAATTGAGCGAGCTGATCCTTTTAATAGAGGATCTTCTTGGTGGGGGTCGTCATCTGCCGGCGCAAAAATTATCGTTGGTCGATGTAACTTTTCCTTGATCCGCGATGCGAGGATGCCTATCACGCCCTGATGCCAGTGGGGCTGGAACAAACAAACACCCCATTTGTCGACTTGTGTTTCCATCTCAG
>JBFHPN010000004.1:0-18634 GCA_041592735.1 Oleiphilaceae bacterium
CCATCCGTATCTCTGGCGCTAAAAATGCGGCTTTACCAATATTAGCAGCAACACTATTAGCGGATGAACCTGTTACTGTTGGCAATTTGCCGCACTTGCACGATATCACAACCATGATTGAGTTAATGGGGCGGATGGGTGTAGAGCTTACCATTGATGAAAAGATGAGCGTTGAAGTCAATGCGATGACAATAAAAGACTTGAAGGCGCCTTATGAACTTGTAAAGACTATGCGTGCGTCCATTCTTGTACTTGGCCCCATGCTGGCTCATTTTGGTGAGGCGGAAGTGTCACTGCCTGGTGGTTGTGCTATCGGAAGTCGTCCTGTTGATCTACATATTCGCGGCCTCGAAGCAATGGGCGCCACAATTGTCGTAGAAGATGGTTACATTCGTGCCAAATCAAATGGCCGTCTGAAAGGCGCTAATATTTTTCTGGATACCGTGACGGTAACCGGTACAGAAAACCTGATGATGGCGGCTGCACTGGCGGATGGCAAAACCATTTTGAACAATGCCGCGCGTGAGCCTGAAATTGTTGATCTGGCAGAATGCTTAATCGCAATGGGTGCCAAGATAAAAGGGCATGGTACAGCAACAATTGAAATAACGGGCGTTGAGCGCTTAACCGGCTGTCATTACAATGTATTGCCGGACCGAATTGAAACAGGCACTTATCTATGCGCCGCAGCGGCCACACGAGGCAGAGTATTGCTTAAAGATACGCAGGCCAATCTGTTAGAAGCTGTATTGTTGAAGCTTGAGGAAGCGGGCGCGCATATCAGCTCAGGAGATGGCTGGATCGAGCTTGATATGAAAGGCAAACGTCCAAAAGCAGTATCCATCAAAACATCTCCTTATCCTGGCTTTCCAACTGATATGCAGGCCCAGTTTGCGGCCATGAATTGTGTTGCCCAGGGAACTGGTGCCATTACAGAAACGGTATTTGAGAACCGTTTTATGCATATTCATGAGCTTTCAAGAATGGGCGCAAGCATTAAGCTAGAGGGTAATACAGCGATCATTACAGGTGTTGAGCAATTACATGCAGCGCCGATTATGGCAACTGATCTTAGAGCTTCTGCTTCGCTTGTCATTGCCGGGCTGGTCGCACAAGGTGATACGGTGGTGGATCGAATTTACCATATTGACCGTGGATATGAATGTATTGAAGAGAAGTTACAGTTACTGGGTGCCAAAATAAGACGTCTGCCAGGTTAATAAAGCGGCATACAATTTAAAATGCCCCCTTGTTCACATGTTATAACTGTATAAATTATATAAGTTTTATGCCATAGAGAATCATTATGCCGGAAAATTTGGTCATTGCGCTATCTAAAGGTCGCATACTTAAGGAAACCTTGCCATTGATCAAGCTGGCGGGAATAGAGCCGCTTGAAGATGTAACAGATAGTCGAAAATTAATATTTGATACAACTGTCTCCAATGTAAAACTGATTATTATCAGAGCGACGGATGTGCCTTCCTATGTACAATATGGTGCAGCAGATATTGGCGTTACCGGCAAAGATGTTTTGATGGAGCATGGCGCGGCAGGTCTTTATGAACCCCTGGATTTGAAAATCGCCAACTGCAAATTAATGACTGCAGCCAAAAAAGGGCATGTCAGCCCCTCTGGACGAATCAAGGTGGCGACAAAATTTGTCAATCTGGCCAAAGCATTTTACGCCAGCAAGGGCATACAGACAGATATTATAAAACTGTATGGGGCCATGGAATTAGCACCCTTACTGGGTCTGGCGGATGAAATAGTCGATATAGTAGACACAGGTAATACCTTAAAGGCTAACGGTCTTGAACCCCGGGAATTGATCCATACTATCAGCACACGGTTAGTCGTTAATCGCTCATCTATGAAGATGAAGCATGCCATGATTCAGCCGATAATCGATAAGCTTCAAGAAGCGGTATAAACTCTTTTTTATCCGCTTCAATAAACCTTAAGACTATATAAGATCAGGTAATCTCATGCGAAAGATACAGCGTCTGGATACTCTCGATAGTAATTTTGAATCAGCATTAAAAAAACTCACAGCCTGGGATGATCAGCTTGATGCCAGCGTGCATGAAGTTGTGAAAGAAGTGCTTCAGGCCGTTAAGTTAAAGGGTGATGCGGCTCTGCTTGATTATACGCGTAAATTTGATGGGCTTGATCTGGCGGATGCCAAGCAACTTGAAATACCGTCTCAACGATTACATGAGGCATTTGCGGCATTGCCTGAGGCGCAGAAAAAATCTCTTGAAATCTCGGCACAGCGGGTGCGTGAATATCATGAACGGCAGATACAGCCCTCCTGGGATTTTACGGAGCTGGATGGCACAAAACTCGGCCAACGCGTGTTGCCGATAGATCGTGCAGGTCTCTATGTGCCTGGCGGCAAGGCGGCCTATCCCTCATCTGTATTAATGAATGCTATTCCGGCAAAAGTCGCGGGCGTCGAGCAAGTGATTATGGTAGTTCCGACACCAAAGGGTGAGGTTAATGAGCTGGTACTTGCTGCTGCAGCCATTTCCGGCGTTGACCGTGTGTTTACCATAGGCGGTGCCCAGGCGATTGCGGCTCTGGCGTATGGGACAGAAACCATACCTGCTGTTGATAAAATAGTTGGCCCGGGCAATATTTACGTGGCGACTGCAAAAAGGGAAGTATTCGGAACCGTAGGTATCGATATGATTGCAGGGCCTTCAGAAATTCTGGTCATTTGCGATGGTAAAACGGACCCGGACTGGATAGCCATGGATTTGTTTTCCCAGGCTGAGCATGATGAAAATGCACAGTCGATCCTGATTTCTCAGGATAAGGATTTTCTCGATGCAGTTGAAGCCAGCATCGAGCGGCTGCTACCGGATATGGAAAGAAAAGACATTATAGCGGCCTCTATATATTCAAGAGCGGCCCTGATAAAAGTACAAAATCTTGATGAGGCAGCCCGAGTCAGTAATATGATTGCGCCAGAGCATCTTGAGCTTTCTGTAGAAGATCCTCAGACACTTGTTGAGTCGATCAAACATGCGGGGGCTATTTTTATGGGTCGTTATACAGCGGAAGCTCTTGGCGATTACTGCGCGGGGCCTAATCATGTCCTTCCTACGTCTGGCACAGCTCGTTTCTCTTCGCCTTTGGGTGTGTATGATTTTCAAAAACGTTCATCCATACTCTTTTTCTCTGAGGAAGGCGCTAGTCAGTTAGGAAAAGTTGCCTCTGTGATGGCGAGGGGTGAGGGCTTAACGGCGCATGCCCGTTCTGCAGAATACCGAATTAAAGAGTAATATCATCCGGCTGCTGGTGCTTGCTATGAGGAATGATCATGTCTGTCTTACTTTCTGAGCTTGTCGGGCAATTAAATACGCTTTTGGATGTCGCAAGCATTCAGGACTACTGCCCGAATGGTCTGCAAATTGAAGGTGCTCCCGTTGTTCATAAAATAGTGGGTGGGGTGACAGCCTCTCAAGCTTTAATTGATGAGGCTATTTCCCGCAATGCAGATGCTATCCTGGTCCATCATGGCTATTTCTGGAAAGGGGAAAATCCGGTGATTCAGGGCATTAAGCGTAAACGCATCGCCTCATTGCTGGCGCATGATATCAGTTTGCTGGCGTATCATCTGCCCTTGGATGTTCATCCTGAATTAGGCAACAATGCAAGACTGGCGCGTTTGCTTGGTTTACAGGTCTGTGGCCCCTTGGATCTTCAATCCAGAAATTCGGTAGGTATCGTGGTTGAGCTACCCGAATCATTATCTGCAGAATCGTTTAGCTTGCACATTTCCGACGTACTTGGGCGAGAGGTGCAGCACTTTGGTGATAGCAAGAAAAAAATAAAACGACTGGGTTTATGTACCGGGGCAGCCCAGGGGATGATAGATAAAGCAGTTGATCTTCAACTGGATGGCTATCTCAGTGGAGAGGTCTCAGAACCGACCTTTCATATCGCCATGGAAACCGGCGTGAATTATTTTGCAGCCGGTCACCATGCGACAGAAAGAGAGGGAGTGAAAGCGCTGGGCGAATACCTGTCAGAAAAATATAAACTCGCTTTTGAGTTTATCGATATCACTAACCCTGTTTAAGCCCTGTTTATTTCTTTTTATCTGCTAATGTTGTCGTATTTAACTGATCTTTCGTGACGTTCGTCATGCCGTAGGTTTCCGATAGCGTGCCGCCGCCTTTGGATTTCGGTGCATAATCCATAGGGGGTGTAAAATTATCCAGGTCCAGCTCGACCTCGATGGGTGGCTTCTGCTTGTTCTCTCTGGTGATGGCCAGAAAATCCCCTGCTTGTTCATCATTACATAATATTTGTGCGCCTTTGGCTAACTGCTCATGCAGCTCCTTGTAACTCTTGTTCAAGGTTTGAACTGATTGCGCAGTATTCATGAAGTGTGCGCTGACATCTGCCTGATACTTAGTGTAATTTTCCTGTAATTCAGACAATTTCTGTTCAAGTCGTTTGCTTTTTGAACCTTCACCTTTGACTGAACGCTGAAAAACCGCACCAACAAAGATACCTAAAAAGAATAGGCCGACACCGGCCAGAATTTGAATCATTAAATCACTCACAAAAGGGGCTCTCTTATTCTAGTAATGGAAAAATGATACTAAAACCTCTTACTCCGGAAGACAAGCAGGATCAGATTTTTCTCGACAAAATTGACCTTATCAAGGTGGCACGGCAAAATAGCGCCCTTATTTGCAGCTGTAAAAGGGATTTCGCTGTTTTGTCAGTCCATTGCCGTTTTTTGGGATGTTTGTACTATGCCTGATTCGCTTCCATTATCTCCTTTACAGCGTTACTTGAAAGATCTCGATAAGGAAGGCTTCGTTGCTGACCCGGCGCAGCGTATGGCCGTAGATAAACTGCAATTCCTATACGAAAACCTCATCTCCGATCAAGAAAAAAGACATAAAGAAGCCAAACGCTGGTTCTCGAAGTTCAACAAAAAGCCACCAGAACCGGTCAAAGGTTTGTATTTCTGGGGAGGCGTGGGGCGAGGTAAAACCTACTTAATGGATAATTTTTACGAAAGTTTGCCTTTCGAACAAAAAATGCGCATCCATTTTCACCGTTTTATGCAGCGGGTACACCAAGAGCTTAAAACCCTTAAAGACCAAAAAAACCCATTGGTGATCGTTGCGCAACGTTTAAGCGATGAAGCACGTATTATTTGTTTTGATGAGTTTTTTGTCTCGGATATTGGCGATGCCATGATCCTGGCTGGCCTAATGACAGAGTTATTCAAAAATGGTGTATCGCTGGTATGCACCTCAAACATAATACCCGATCGGCTTTATGAGAATGGTCTGCAACGTGCCAGATTTTTACCTGTAATTGATTTGGTTAATAAGTACACCGAAGTGGTGAATGTGGATGGCGGTAATGATTATCGCCTGAGAACGCTTGAACAGGCAGAACTCTTCCATTACCCCTTAGATAATGCCTCGTTTATTAATCTTGAAAAGTGTTATAACAATCTTGCTGTTGAAGCGGGTAACCATAATCTTGAGCTTGAAATAAACGGGCGCAAAATAAAAGCCAAACGCCATGCAGACGACGTTGTATGGTTTGAGTTCTCGGAGCTTTGCGATGGGCCGAGAAGCCAAAACGATTACATTGAGCTGGCTCGAGAATTTCATGCTGTTATTATCAGCAACGTACCCCAAATGAATGTCGATCGGGATGATCAGGCAAGACGCTTTATAAATCTCATCGATGAATTCTATGATCGAAGCGTGAAAGTTATTATTTCTGCGGCCGCCCCCATACATGAATTATATCTTGGCGGAAAACTGTCTTTTGAGTTTGAACGAACTGAAAGTCGTTTGCTTGAAATGCAAAGCCAGGCATATCTTGAGAGCCCTCACCGAGCCTGATGCCTCACCTAACAAGCTATGGAAGTGCGACTCATGACACGCGTAGCTGGCAGGAATTACGAGATAAACCAGCCGGCGAATATAAGGGTATCACCTGGTCGGTGGATAATGGTTTGACCTGGTGGCGTGATAAGCTATTTGTTATTTGCAAGATTTGATCAATTTTATTGTCAGGATTGATCATTGATCCCCAAGCGTTATTTTCTATATCCTGAATCTGACATTTCAGATGCAGGACAGAATAATGATAAATGAAGCCTTTATATTTGATGCAATCCGAACACCTCGTGGCAAAGGCAAACCCGGTGGTGCGCTCCATGAAGTCAAACCTATCAGTTTATTGACCCAGCTATTAACAAGCCTCCAACAACGTAATCAATTTGAAACCGCAGACGTTGACGATATTGTCATGGGCTGTGTCACCGCTGTAGGCGATCAAGGTGCTGTCATTGCTAAAACTGCTGCATTGGCCGCTGGATGGAATGATGATATCGGCGGCATGGTGTTAAATCGCTTTTGTGCATCAGGCCTTGAAGCAGTCAACACCGCTGCTATGAAAATACGATCCGGTTGGGAACAGTTGGTTGTGGCTGGAGGCATTGAGTCTATGTCACGGGTTCCCATGGGTAGTGACGGCGGCGCCTGGGCCATGGATCCAGAAACCAATTTCAAAACCGGCTTTATGCCTCAAGGTATTGGGGCTGATCTAATTGCAACGCTCGGTGGTTATTCTCGACAGGATGTTGATGCTTTTGCGATGCGCTCTCATCATAAAGCAGCGGCTGCCTGGCAGCGTGCAGCCTTCAAAAAATCAATTATTCCCGTTCAAGACAGAAATGGTTTAACGATTTTGGCTCATGATGAATTAATTCGCGCAGACAGTAGTTTAGAATCACTTGGCGTTTTAAAACCCTCGTTTCAAATGATGGGAGAGATGGGTTTCGACGGTGTAGCGCGCGCACGTTACCCGGACGTTGAAACGATCCATCATGTACATACCCCAGGTAATTCTTCAGGCATTGTGGATGGGGCAGCAGCCCTGTTAATAGGCAGTGCAGCCATAGGTAAAAAATTTGGCATGACACCCCGTGCCCGTATTGTAGCAAGCGCTGTGGTGGGTACCGATCCGACAATCATGCTCACCGGGCCAGCACCCGCAGCGCGGAAAGCACTAAAACTCGCGGGCATGTCGGTGAACGACATAGACTTATTTGAAGTCAATGAAGCATTTGCTTCAGTCGTGATGCGTTTTATGGATGAAATGAATGTCCCGGAAGATATCGTGAATGTAAATGGAGGCGCTATCGCCATGGGGCACCCCTTAGGCGCCACTGGCGCAATGATCCTCGGCACCTTGCTTGATGAGCTAGAGGCCCGCCAACTGTCGAGAGGTCTGGCGACCTTATGTGTTGGCGGTGGCATGGGTATCGCAACCATTATTGAACGGGTTTAAGGAGCACACGAATGAGCACAATCGAATATAAAAAAGACCACCATAATATAGTGCATTTAATCCTGGACAGACCTAATGCAAATGCCAATTTAATGGATGGCTTATTCACTAACGACCTGGTGCATGTTATCGGATTATTAGAGCAGGACGATTTTGCCGGCGTCATTATCCGTTCTGCTAAATCTACGTTTTTTGCCGGCGGCAATCTGGATGATCTCTATCTCACAACTCATGAAAATGCCGGTGATCTCTTCAATATGCTGGATCGTTTAAAAACGGCTATGCGCAAACTGGAAACCTTTGGCAAACCTGTTGTCGCGTGCATCAATGGTGCGGCCCTGGGGGGCGGCTGGGAGCTGGCTTTGGCCTGCCATTTTCGTGTTACTAAGGCAAACGGTGTGACGCTTGGCTTGCCAGAAGTGACACTTGGTTTGTTGCCAGGAGGCGGAGGCGTAGTGCGGATGACGCGCTTATTGGGGTTGCAGGCAGCCTTACCGTATTTAACCGAGGGCAAGCAATTTAAACCCCAAGCGGCACTGGCTGCAGGCTTGATCCATGACATAGTGGATGATGATTTGCAATTAATAGAGGCTGCTGTGGCATTGATTAAGGCGAATCCAAATGTTCAGCAGCCCTATGATGTGAAAGGTTATAAAGTGCCTGGTGGTCTGCCCAACCATCCATCGATGGCAAGTATGCTCCCGATTGCACCAGCTATGATGCGTTCCAGGACTAAAGGAACCTTGCCTGCTCCGGAGGCAATACTTAGCGCCATGGTTGAAAGCCTGCAAGTGGATATCGATTCCGCAATGCGTATAGAAAGCCGTTATTTTGTTGAACTGGTGTGCAGTCAGGTCGCCAAAAACATGATCGGAACATTCTGGTATCAATTAAATGAAATAAAAGCAGGCGCTGCGCGTCCTGAAGGCGTGTCTGCAAGCAAAGTAAACAAAGTAGGTATTCTCGGGGCGGGCATGATGGGGGCAGGCATTGCCTATGCCTGTGCAACCCGTTCTATTTCAGTGGTATTAAAAGATATTTCTGTGGAACAAGCAGAACGCGGCAAAGACTATTCACGTAAGCTGTTGGATAAAAAAGTCAGCAAAAAACGTATGTCTGTAGAAGAACGTGATGCCGTATTAGCCCTGATTCAAAGTACAGATGATTACAAGGATCTTTCAGATTGTGATCTGGTGATCGAGGCTGTATTTGAAGACCGAACCTTAAAAGCACAGGTGACGCATGAAGCAGAGCAGCAACTGGCAGCGTCTGCTTTATTTGCAAGTAACACCTCTACCTTGCCGATTACAGGTTTAGCACAAGCCTCTGTTCGTCCTGAACGTTTTATCGGTCTGCACTTTTTTTCGCCTGTTGATAAAATGCCCTTGGTGGAAATTATTTGCGGTGCCAAGACCTCTTCAGAGACTCTGGCTCATGCCTATGATTTCGTGCAGCAAATAGGGAAAACCCCCATTGTGGTTAATGACAGCCGAGGCTTTTTTACTTCGAGAGTATTCGGTACCTTCGCCAATGAAGGCATGGCAATGGTCGGTGAGGGTATTGCACCGGCGGCCATTGAAAATGCAGCTTTTCTAGCCGGTTTTCCCGTTGGCCCGCTTGCCGTTACTGATGAAGTGAGTCTCACGCTTCTTGAAAAAATCCGAAAACAAACAATGAAAGATCTGGAGGCCGAAGGGCTGCCTTATCATGAACATCCAGCCGACCCTGTTGTCGATAGAATGCTCGAACAAGGGCGTGCCGGCAAAATGGCGGGGGGAGGCTTCTATGATTATCCTGCAAATGCCAAAAAACACCTCTGGAGTGGTTTATCAGAAATCTTTCCTCCAAGCACTGTTAATAATCATATTGAAGACCTGAAAGACCGCCTTTTGTATATTCAAGCAATTGAGACCGTTCGCTGCGTGGAAGAAAACGTGTTGAGCAGTGTTCGCGATGCCAACATTGGCTCAATAATGGGAATTGGCTACCCGATCTGGACTGGCGGCATTCTTCAATTTATCAACCAAACGGGTTTAGCCACATTTATCGCGCGTGCAGAAGATTTTCAGGCCCGTTATGGTGAACGTTATAAAGTGCCGGTTTTATTAAGACATATGCTTAGGGATGGTCTTACCTTTAAAGATTAAGCTCTCAGCATTGAAATGCATAAAAGTAATAAGCTGTTGTTTATCCCAACACACAAAATTAATAAAGAGGACAAACGCATGATTAAGCGTACTGTATTCGAGTCTGAACATGATATGTTCAGGGAATCATTCCGAAAATTTTTACAAGAAGAAGCTGTACCGTTTCACGAACTATGGGAAAAAGAGGGGCAGGTGGCCCGATCGCTTTGGAAAAAAGCCGGTGAACATGGCTATTTGAGCCCAACAGTCCCTGAAGCCTATGGAGGCGTAGCAGGGGACTTCCGCTTTAATGCCATTGTCGACGAGGAAATCGCTAATTTTGGCTTAAGTGGTATTGGTTTTGGTTTGCATTCTGACATTGCCGTGCCTTATATCATGGCTTATGGCACGGAGGAACAGAAACAGAGATATCTGCCTGGCTGTGTAAATGGCGATATTGTAACCGCAATTGCCATGACTGAACCTGGTACAGGCTCAGATCTGCAAGGTGTTAAAACCAATGCTGTTTTACATGAGAGTGGTGAATACTATCTGCTCAACGGTTCCAAGACGTTTATAACCAATGGGCAAATGGCTGATCTGGTGATCGTTGTGGCCAAAACCAATCCGGATGCCGGGGCAAAAGGAACCAGTTTATTTTTAGTGGAAGCCGGCATGCCAGGTTTTGCTAAAGGTAAAAACCTTCATAAAATTGGAATGAAAGCGCAGGATACCTCTGAGCTGTTTTTTCAAGATGTGAAGGTTCCAAAAGAAAACCTTTTGGGGGCCGAAGGCATGGGCTTTATTTATTTGATGCAGGAATTACCGCAAGAACGCTTATCTGTGGGCTTAAATGCCATTGCCAGTGCAGAATCCATTTTAAAACAGA
Organism: Oleiphilaceae bacterium; assembly: GCA_041592735.1. Lineage (GTDB taxonomy): Bacteria > Pseudomonadota > Gammaproteobacteria > Pseudomonadales > Oleiphilaceae > PZPK01. Next base: position 10,360 of record JBFHPN010000004.1, read on the forward strand.
CTATTACCTACGTGAAAGAGCGTAAAGCTTTCGGGCGGGAAATTGCATCCTTTCAGAATACGCAATTCAAATTAGCTGAAATGTCTGCCACCTTAACCATGGCCCGTGTTTTCGTGGATAAGTGTCTTGAATTACATTTAAACAAACAGCTAGATGTTGTTACCGCTGCAAAATTGAAATTACTCAGTACAGAAATTCAATGTGATGTGATTGATGAATGCCTGCAGTTGCACGGCGGCTATGGCTACATGTGGGAATACCCGGTTGCCCGTGCTTATGCTGATGCACGCGTTCAGAAAATTTATGCAGGCACGAATGAAATTATGAAATTAATTATCGGGCGTTCTTTAGTATAAAACTCTAACAGACTGGTATTCTTATGCTGCCATTAAGCGGACTAAAAATTCTCGATTTTAGTACCTTGTTACCCGGGCCCTATGCTACGCAATTATTGGCGGACATGGGGGCCGATGTGTTGCGCATTGAGGCACCCAGCCGCCCTGATCTGTTGCAGATGATGCCGCCTAAAGCCGGGAAAGTGTCTGCCGCACATGCAAGTATTAATCGCAATAAAAAATCCTTGGCCATAGATTTAAAACATGCCGAAGCCAAGTCGATAATCAGCAGATTATTAAACGATTATGACATTCTGATAGAGCAATTTCGCCCGGGTGTTATGGCCAGGTTGGGCTTGGATTATGAACAACTTAAGGCTATTCAGCCGCGCCTGATCTATTGTTCACTAACCGGTTACGGCCAAACTGGGCCACTTAAAGATAGAGCAGGGCACGATATTAATTATCTGGCATTATCCGGTTTGGCCAGTTACTCGGGGCGCCATGATACGGGGCCGGTACTAGCTTCGACTCAGGTTGCAGATATAGCGGGTGGCTCTCATCATGCTGTCATGGCCATACTCGCTGCGGTGATTGCGAGAACACAGAGCAATCAAGGGCAATATCTGGATATCAGTATGGCTGATGCAGCACTTGCTTTAAACACTCTGTTCGGGGCAAATGCGCTGGTTTCGCAAACCGATCCTCAGTGCGGCCAGGAAATGCTCAATGGCGGGCTTTTTTATGATTACTATCAAACGGCTGATGAGCGCTATTTATCGATTGGCAGCCTTGAGCCGAATTTCGCAGTAGGTTTGCTGCAGACTCTGGAGCTTTCCCACTTGATACCCTCCATGATGAATCAAAACCATGAACACCAACAGACGATTAAGTCAGCGATTGCCGATAAAATTGCTACCAAAACCCAGGCTCATTGGATTCAGCTATTTAATCAGCTGGATTTGTGCGTCGAACCGGTGTTAACACTTCAAGAAGCGGCTAACTATCCTCAATTCATAGCGCGTAATATGTTGACTTCCGCCGTTGATTCGCAGGGAACGCTTATTCCACAAATTAATACCGCGTTGCCTTTCAAAGAAAAGTCACCACATCAAGCTGGCGTTCCTTTAGGTGCGAATAGTAGGGAAGTTCTTCAGTCCAGTGGCTATTCTCCTGAACAAATAGAGGTCTTAATTCAGTCAGGCTGTGTAAAATCACTCTAAAAACTCACTGAAAACAGGGCTGTATTCATTTACCTTCTCCGTTTAAACAACCTATACCAGCCGTATTAACTGACAAACCTTGCATTACTTTGTGATTTATTCTGCGTTTCTGATGAATATTTAGCCATATGAATCACAAAATTCAGATTATGATGATTTCCTTCAAGCTTCTTGCATTTACTTAGCGCTAGAATGCGGCTAATAACAATTACATGTCATTTTAAAGGGAACGAAAATGCTTAAAATGATCTATCGAAAGTTTAACAATAAAAAAGACTATCGATTTTTGGATGCCGAACTTTACCGAAAACAAGTTAAAAGCACGCGAGAAGAACCGCCATTTTTTCAGCTATCGGAACGAGAAGCTTTACGGGTGGATTTTTGTAGCGTAACGGAGCGGTCTAACTCCTCGGATTTGTCTTTCATTAATCATTACTATCAGTCGAAGCAACGACTAGCACCTGAAGATGACTTTATAACGGTCAATCCTGCGCCTGAAAAACAGTTTCCGGCCGAGTTTAAATACACCTCGTTTACCACGCGAGCACGTAAGTTTGAAATTAATGATATCGATTACGATCGTTTATCTAAACCTGTTAATAAAGTTGATTATCTAAGCTCACTGGATTCGGGTCGCTCATTTCTTTCCATTATTGCGGATAGCGTTAAAGGCGTACCTAAATTAGGTGTCTTTTCGGATAACAAACCTTATTCAGCGTTTGTCAGAGCTGAGTTATCCAAGCTGCGAGTAGATGTGCAGCACTTTAATCATCCGAGCACGTTCAACGCTTCTAATTTTACACAGCTTGATAAAATTGATGCCTGGATTGTGTTTTTATCTGATGACTCCGATGGCGAATTCCTGGACGCATTTATCGATAGATATATTGATAAGCCGACCTTGTTCCTTGTGCCCAAAGCTAAACGCAAAACAGCAACACATACCATCCGTGAGTTTATTGAAAGCCTGGGTTGATCTCGTCAACCCTTAAGCTTATCAATTCTTGTGCAGAACTGTTCAATTATCGTCCTCTTAACTGTTTTTCTGAGAAAGCGCGAGCACGTAGTTGATCTGGTCATAACGATACTGTTCATCCAGGGCATGAAAGATCGCTCTAGCCGAAGTTGTTTGCTGAAGTTCGTGCCATTTTTCCTGGATAACGCGTATATCATCCGACGAAATTAACTCGGAAATGCTGACATCCTTACCTAGTAAGTGAAGATTAAACAGGTGTGAGTAAACCGTTTCGAGTTTAATATTTCGCTGTTCTGCAATTTGATTAAGGGATAAGCCCTCATTAAGTAAATTGAGAGTTTCATCCAGTGTGTTTATTTTCTTAGGTTTATCTTTTTTGGCAGGACGAACAGCCCTTATTTCTCTTGTTTCTTCGTTGCTAGGCTGTTGAGCACGCTCAGATTCAGTCGTTAACTCTGAGATGAGGCTAATGAATGGTTGCGCATACTTTTCTAACTTGTATTCACCTACGCCGCTAATCGCTGAAAAAGCCGCTTGTGTTGCTGGTTTGAGACGCGCCATTTCGATCAGTGAAGCATTCGAGAAAACTCTATGTGCTTGAATCTGCTCAGCATCTGCCAATGATCGTCGCAAGGCACTTAGTGCATCAAATAGGGCGGAGTCTTTGTCACTTAAATCGTGATCTGTCTTTGTTTGTTTGGTGCGTTCTAAATTGATGGCCTGGGGTTCGCTCAGCCAAACTTGTTTCTGAGCTTTTAATACCGGCATAGACAAAGCTGTTAGCTTCAGTTGATTCGCCTGTGTAAAATCAATTGCCAAATAGCCTTGATCAATTAATTGAGTGAAATAGGCGCACCAGGTTTTAAAATCGATGTCACGGCCAGCACCATAGGTTTTGATCAAATGGTAACCCTGTTGAATGATATCCTGTTTTGTTGACCCCCGAATAACATCTATTAATGTATACATGGTCACCTGCTGTTGTAAGCGAAAGCAGGCGGAGAGTGCGATCTGGGCGACAATCGTACCATCAAATCGCGCCGGCGGATCCAGGCAGCGATCACAGTGGCCGCAATCTTTTTCGGTATATTCTCCGAAATAATTCAAGATAAAGTTGGTTCGACAGCTCACTGTTTGGGTAAACTCCCACATCCTTGTTAACTTGGCTTCCTGCACCTCTTTAAACACCTGGCTGGCATGAGAGTGACTGATAAAGTCTTTCAGTGTCTTCATATCCCGGTAACCAGCAAACAATAAGGCTTCAGCGGGTAAACCATCTCTACCGGCCCGGCCGATTTCCTGATAATAACTTTCAATATTCTTCGGTAAGTTATAGTGAATGACCCAGCGAATATTAGGCTTATCTATGCCCATACCAAAAGCAATGGTGGCGCAAATAATCTGGATTTTATCGTACTGAAAATCCTCCTGAATTTTGGCTCTGTCCTCAGGCTTAAGCGCAGCATGGTAAAAATAGGCATTAATACCTTGCTGTTTTAGCTTGAGTGCAAGCTCTTCTGTGGAGCGACGGCTGAGACAATAAATGATCCCGGAAGCACCTGGTCTTTGTGTTATGAATTGCTTGATTAACGAAAATCGGTCGGTTCCTGGTAAACAGGACAGGGTAAGATTATGGCGCTCAAAGCTGGATACGAATGTACGACACTCGTTGATGTTTAATTGAGTACGAATATCTGCTTGAGTGGCCGTATCTGCCGTCGCCGTTAGTGCAATAAGCGGGACCTTGTCAAAATGTTGGGTCAGTTCAGTCAGGCGTGCATATTCCGGGCGAAAATCATTCCCCCAGATAGAGACGCAATGCGACTCATCAATGGCAATTTGAGCGACTCGCTGGCCTCGAATCCAGTTAATAAAAGAAGGGCTAACAGCACGTTCCGGTGATACATAGAGTAGTTTGATATGCCCCTGGGTAACCGCTTCTTTCACCCGTTGCTCATCCTCATAAGTGCCACTGCTATTGAGTGAATCAGCCGGGATATTGTTTGCCCTTAATGACGCGATCTGATCTTGCATTAACGAAATTAATGGTGAAACAACCAGTGTAAGCCCCTCAAATAATATAGCGGGTAATTGATAGCAGATTGATTTACCTCCGCCAGTAGGCATGATGACCAAGCTGGATTCACCCTTGAGGGTTCGTTGAATAATGGCTTCCTGCTGGTGCCGAAAATGATCATAGCCAAAATAGCGTTTGAGAGGTTCGTATAAATTTATAGCCATCTAAAAAGGGGTCTCCCTGAGAGTTAAATACGCCGCTGTATCAGGTGTTTGATTAAAAAACGGGCAGGTGAAAGCATTTTGCGTTGCTCCTCAGAGCAGGCTGGCAGGCCACCGCATAGATAGGCGCGAATGATTTTTGCCGCAATCGGGCTTGTAAATAAACCTTTAGATCCGTGGCCAATATTCAGAAATAAGCCTGGATAATAGTGACCATAAAGAGACTTGCACGCATTAGAATCGACACGCAGTTTGCCGAATGTTTCAATCATTTTGTCTGCTATCGGCGCTGGTCCGATGATCGGTAAATAATCGGGGGTTGTGCAGCGTAAACCTGCGCTATGTTCAAAATTGGCGGTACTAAGGATGGCGTCATCTAACCAACCTGGCAGCCAGTTTTGCAGGCTTTGTATATTTTGACGGGTATCGTCTTCGCGGATCTCTGCTTCCTTGTTTTTCAGATCAAAAGTGGCACCGAAATGATGCCATCCATCTACAGCAGGGCATAAATAACCTTCACCACAGATGACTGTATGGGCGCCATGCAGGGCTTTATGTTTGATAGAGGTGACCTGACCCCGCAAGGGTTTACTTGGCAAATGGGCGCATTGTGCAAAGCGTTTTGCCGAGTTTGCATTGGCAATTACAACAGCCTTGCTGGTGATAACTCGCTGATTTGATCCCCTTAAATGCCAGTGTCTTGTGGCTTCATCTAATTCAAGTTGTTCCACGGTGTAATTAAAAAAAGTATCTGCCTGAATGCTTGTCAGGATGCCTTTGGCATAGGCTATGGGATCTAACCAACCTGCTTGTTTCATCCATAAGGCATCATGCTGTGTATCTAAACCACTTAGTTGCTTTGCGGTTTCTGCATCAATGAAATGAATAATGTCTTCAGGTAATTGAATATTTTTTAAAAACTGGCGCTGTTTGTTCTTTTCCTTTTCATTCCAGGCTAATTGCATTAAACCGACCGGATGCCAGAATGGTTTCTGTAATGGGTTTTGAGGATTAGAAAATGCCTGGAGTTGCGTATAAAAACGCATGCTGTCATTCAGTGCATGTACGGTGAAATGAAATAGCTTATTGGCCTCACTGGGCAGTTTGGCATACATCGCAAGTTGTGATTGACCGCTTGCACCTTGTACAGGTGCAGACTCGCTGTCGATCAAGCATATCTTCAAGCCTTGCCGAGAAAGTTCAAAAGCCGTTGCAAGACCAGCCAATCCTGCGCCTATAATCGCTACATCATAAAGCTCGGTAAATGCACTTTGTTCAGTGGTCTGAGAGAGCGGATCATCTTCACCAGGGGACGGTAATGACCACAAATCAGCCTGCAGTAACCGATCTGTTGGCCGGCCACAGAACTCCCCGAAAAGCATCTCCCGTTTGACGCCAAAACCGGGCCTTTTCTGAAGATTGAAGCCTTCATGTTGAAGCCGTTTACGAATATCCGAGGCAGCCGTAAAGGTTGATAGGCGAGTGCCAGGCTTGCTATGCAGAGCGATTAATTGAATGATCGATTCGCCCCACATGTCCGGGTTTTTCTTTGGTGAAAAGCCATCGAGATACCAGATATCTGCTTTGAATGGATATGCAGCTATTTCGGTGACATCACCAAATAATAAATTCAGCCTGACCTGACCATGTTCAAAATCAAGTGAATGCAAACCATTGATAAGTGATGGGTAGTAAGCCGTTAATTGTGAACTGAGAGTGGCCAGTTCTGGCCAGCAGGATAGTGCACGCATCAGGTCGTCTGGCTTTAAGGGAAATTTCTCTACACTAAAAAAATGCAAGGGGCGTTTTGGCGAAGGGCATTCAAGCCAGGCAGCCCAAGTGGCCAAAAAGTTAAGGCCGGTACCAAATCCGGTTTCAGCGATGATCAGGGGAACATCAAATGGTGCTTCAGTAAAGGCTTCAGGGAGCCCGTTGGCTTGCAGGAAAACATAGCGGCTCTCCTGCAAACCATTATCCGTTGAAAAATAGAAGTCATCATACGATTCCGACACCGGGCTAGCGGCATGCCATGAAATCTCAGCGGGTGTCAGTATTTTAAGCGTTTTTGTCATGCAGCGACGTCAATTCAACAGCATCTCATCCGATTATTTGTCAGCAGCTGCTTGTTTTTCGGGGTGTTTAATTAAAATATTTTTGATGATAACAGGCTCTACAGGAATATCACTCATATACCCTTCACGTTTGGTTTTTACTTTTGAGATCTGATCAGCAATAGTTAAGCCGTGTACTACTTTACCAAATACAGCGTAGCCGGCACTGGTTGAAGATTTATTTAAAGAGGCATTGTCTACGACATTAATAAAAAATTGTGAGGTTGCCGAATCGGGATCGTTGGTGCGGGCCATTGAGATGGTGCCACGCAAATTAGGGATAAAGGCGTTGGCTTCGTTACGTATTGGTTTGTTGGTCGCTTTTTGCGTAAAGCTCTGATCAAAACCGCCACCTTGAATCATAAAATTGGGTATCACTCTGTGAAACAGGGTATTTGTGTAAAAACCACTTTCTGCATAGTGAATAAAGTTTTCTACCGTTTTGGGTGTGCGAGAAGCGAATAGCTCTAATTCGATCTGGCCTGCGCTTGTATCTATCAATGCATAGGTTTTATCGGGTGAAAGTGCGGCATTAAAGGTCTGAGCAGTTTCAGCAAAAGCATGATTGAAACTGAGTAAAGTGAAGAGTGTTATGCAGCGCACAAAATAACGATTTAATAGAAAAAATTTATGAATTTTCATGTTTTCTGTTTCCTTTTTTGTAATGTTTGTTAACGCCTAAGCGTAGAAATAAATTCTATTTAAATCAACTATATAAAATAATAATTACGCATCGTTCTGCGACCTTACCCGCTCGCTTTCACACAACAAGACAGAGCATAACACGATGTTACGCATCGCAAATAATTTCTCCTATACATCTTTCAAGTTCCTGTCCATTATTTGACCTATCTTAGTTGTTTTCACCCAGCGTGATATTAGAAAGATAACAAAGCAAACGAAAAATGATTCCATTTTAGGGGGATTCAGATTCATGGCAATTAAAAATGAACAACTCGTAAAATCCAGATTAGGTCGATTGTTAATCAATCGAGGCTATATTACCGAAGCTCAACTTGATGAGGCACTGTTACTTCAGGCTTCTCAAAAAATGATGTTGGGTGAGGTCCTGATTCAAAAAGGCTGGATCTCTCAGAAAGAATTAAACAGAACCCTCAAGCATCAATCACGTTACCGTTATACCGCAGCGTTTGTTGCACTGGTAGCTGCCCCTTTTCAGCCTATGTTGGCGATGGCAGCTACACCCATGGGGCTTCCTGCCATCAACAACAAAGTTGAGGTATCTGCCACCGATATGGGTAAGTTTAGCGGAATGCAGATGATGGATGATGAAGAACTTGCAGGCGTCAATGCGCAGGGTTTCGGTCCTATTCCCGGTATGGGCAGTGCGATCGGTTTTGGGCAGAATACCAATGTTGCATCAGGTCTTCA
>JBFHPN010000005.1:0-16344 GCA_041592735.1 Oleiphilaceae bacterium
CATAGTAGCGGTGATGCAACGTATAAGAGAACCGTTACTTTGTCATCAACCGGTCGTTCAAGAAAATCGAGCTAGTTTATGGGTAATAAATCAACATTTCTAAATCAGCGCCAGCAAGGTTTCGGTATGATAGAAATCCTGGTCTCTATTTTAGTATTGGCTGTCGGGTTTCTTGGTATCGCAGCGCTACAAACACAAAGCTTACGCTTTAATCACGAGGCCTATTTGCGCACGCAGGCTACCGTGTTGGCCAATGACATCGCCGATAGAATGCGAGCCAACAGATCGCTGGCCATTACCTCTAACAGCTATAAATTTGCATACACGGATGTGCCTTTGGCCTCGGTGACTTCTTGTGAGGCAAACCCTTGCAGCCCGGGAAATATCGCCGCATATGACTTTGCTCAATGGCGGGCTAACATCGCCAGTTCCTTACCCAATGGCAAGGGATCCGTTACCCCTGACGCGCTGGTGACCGGCCAAACCTGGCGCGAATACGTTATTCAGATTCAGTATGACAGTGTCTCTACTGATAGTGCTTCCAGCGGTCCCACCACAATCACCCTTGACTATAGAACGAGAATATAACTATGAGGCATTACATTCGAAAAATGCCAGCGAATCAGCGTGGCTTATCACTGATAGAGTTAATGGTAGCAATGGCTTTGGGTTTGCTGCTGATGACCGGTGTTGTGTCCGTGTTTATCTCTGCAAAGCAAAGTTATACCCATCAGGATGCGACCTCACAAATCCAGGAAAATGCACGTTTTGCGCTGGAAATGATGACCCGAGAAATGAGAATGGTTGGGTATGGTGGCTGTTCCGATTCGGTCAGTGTGGCGAATACACTGGATAGCTATAGCGGTTTAGCGACCGATTACAGCTTAGGTTTAAGAGGCTATGAGGGGGATGCCACCAACTCTACATTTCCTGCCAATCTAAAATCAAAAGCACTCCCCAATACAGACGCGATCATCATTCATACCGTTAATACCAATAGTGAATTAACCGTGACAGGGCATCAACCGGCGTCTGCAAAAGTCTCATTAGCGACTTCGCATAGTATTCAAATAGGTGATGTCTTGTTATTAGTGGATGCGAACTGCTCGAACATCGCCATCTTTACCTATACAGGCCCCAACAACAACGGTAATGGTGCCACCCATGTGGTTCATAATACGGGAAATGTGACAAATCACTCACATAAGAATTGTACCAAAGCGCTCAAGGGCAATTTTGATTGTGACGATCTTTCCGGCTCTCAGTCAGTTGCGTATTCAAAGGGTTCATCTTTATTCAGTGTCGACTCCTTTGCCTATTATGTGGGGGTGTCCTCTTTGGATCCGTCCATTAATAGTTTGTATCGTCTGGATATGGATAATAACCGAGAAGAGGTTGTCGAAGGGATCGATGACCTGGAGCTTTATTACGGGGTAGCAACCGGCTCCAATATTCAATACCGCAAAGCCGGTGCGATCACTTTGGCGCAATGGCCCGATGTAAAATCTGTGCGCATCGTGCTGACCAGTAACAGCCTTACCAAAATTCAGGGCCAGCCCTTGAGTAAAACATTCACGACCACGGTGAAGATCAGAAACAGAGGAGAAGGCTGATGCGACATTTACAAGAAGGCAGCGTGTTGATCGTGAGCCTGATTCTCTTACTGCTGATGACCATTGTCGGCATAACGGGGATGAACATGACCAGCCTCGAAGAGTGTATGTCCGGCAATTATCGTGATCAAGAAATGGCTTTTCAGGCTGCTGAAGCAGCGCTGGTAGATGGTGAAAACTTTATTGAAAGCACCAATTTAACGCTGGCTGACTTCTATACCGATCCAAAATGCTCAGGTACAAATTGCTTTACATCAGACTGCTCGGGCGGGCTTGTAAACGAGACGGCAGGTGGCTTGTGTTTTGACGGTACATTTAAAGTGTCGAGTGAACCGGTGAACTCTTGTGTGCTTGGCACGACCCGACCCTGGGAAAGCATGGCGCGCTGGTCCAATGCGGCACAGTATGCGCAGGCAAATTCGATTTCAGGAAACTCTGCGGATGCAAAATTTATTATTGAGTTTCGGTGTTTTACGGTACGAGATGACACCAATGCCACGGCTGACCCATCCCAATTGGCCCAGTGGGCATTATTATTCCGAATAACTGCCCTGGCACAGGGTGGTACGAGTGATTCTAGAGTGATGCTGCAATCAACCTATAAAAAGTTGGATTTTTAACATGACTATGCGCAGCTCACTTAAAAACAGAGAGGTAACAACTATGCCTAAAGCGATCAGACAGACAGTCAATGCATTATTGGTGGCCATACCAATAATTTTTAGTGCAGCACCCTTGCATGCTGCAGTGCCAACGTCTAGCGATTACACTTTAAAACCGCCCGTTTTAGTGCGTACTGAAACGCCTTTGGTAATGCTGGGGCTTTCGGTTGATCATCAGCTGTCTTACAAAGCCTATTCGGATTATGCGGATATCACCGGTGATGGTAATTTAGATATCGATTATGAAGATAGTTTCGATTATTTCGGCTACTTCGATTCAGACTGGTGTTATGAATACGATACATCAAGTAATGTTTTTGTGCCGTCCAGCTCGGCAAATGGTCTTTCCGCCACGCCTAAAACACATACATGTTCGGGCTCTAAAGAATGGAGTGGTAACCTGCTGAATTGGGCAACCATGACGCGTCTGGATATTCTACGAGGCGTGCTCTATGGCGGTAAGCGTACTTCTGCGGAAACAGTAAGCGGGGCTGGTGCGGTACTCGAACGTGCCTATATACCAAATGATAACCATGCCTTTGCCAAAGTAATCAAAACCAATGTGTCGGACTTTACACCGTTTAGCAGCCCCTTCACGATTTGTAACCTGTCTACCAGTACTACCAGTGGGCCCATCTTCAGAATTGCCAGTGGCGAATATCGACGCTGGTCGATCAATGAATCGTTGCAGTGTGGCTTTGATAGCAAGGCCAACTCTCCAGACACGTTGACTGATTACAGAACGCCCAACGGTGTAGCCACTACAAGCCCATCGGAAGCGCAAGCTACCGTGCGTGTTGCCAAATGTGTCGCAGGTAAGGATGAAAATTCCACGGCCTGTCGTCAATATATCGATTCTTCAGGCGTCAGCTATAAGCGCCCTACAGGTTTGCTGCAGGAGTATGGTGAAAATGGCGACCTGCGTTTTGGTCTGATTTCGGGCAGTTATCAGAAAAATATCGAAGGCGGCGCGCTACGCAAAACCATTTCCCTGATAACCGATGAAGTTGATATAAATACCGGTATATTCATTCCTGGCGCGGCGGGTATTATCGATACTATTGATAAAATTCGTATTGCTAATTGGGGTGGCACTAAATATTCGGACTGTACAACCCATAGCATCGCGATCAGTACTTTTAAAGCCTCGGTCGCAGGCAATTATAAGTGCAGTGATTGGGGCAATCCGGTTACCGAAATTTATCTTGAGGCACTGCGTTTCTTTGCAGGTCAGACTACGGCGGCCTTTGAGGTAACCAGTGACTTCCTGGGTGCCTCGGCCACCTGGCCGAATACCGTGGGGGCTAATCCATTAAACAATACGAATTTCTGTGCTGATTGCTCAATCATTATGCTGTCTTCGGGAGCCAATTCCTTTGATTCAGACAATTTAGATCAAGCGAGTGGGATTCCCGGTTTAGGCGGGGCGGCCGATGTCTATGCCAAAACCAATATTGTAGCCGCGTTAGAAAACATTACCGGTAACTATGTGGTCAGTGATGATACGGCCACAACGACTGACGACGATGGCTATTGCACTTCAAAAGGCATTTCTAACCTGTCTAATGTAAGAGGGGTGTGTCCTGAAGTGCCCAAACTGGAAGGCGGTTATAATGTCGCCGGTTTGGCCTATCATGCAAAAACCACCGATTTGCGTACAGACTCAGGTATGGATGATGACCAGACAGTGAGTACCTTTGCCGTAGAGCTTTCTGAATCCTTACCGAGGTTTTCGGTTGGGATATCCGAGGGTAAATCGATTGATTTTGTACCGGCCTGTGAATCGAAACCGAGAGGCTCCGCTGATAGTAATTATAAGCCTTGTTCTCTCTTCGATGTCGAAGTGCTCGAGTTGGTTACCGGCGTGAATGCTGATGGCAAAAAAGAAATCCGAAAAGGGCGATTTATTTTCCATTGGGAAGATTCTCCCTGGGGGAATGACTACGATATCGATATCTCACAAGTCGTTTGGGTCTGTGCCGGTTCTTATTGTGATAATGCAGACACCGCTGCGGTCGCCACCTGGGATAATGCCGTGGCCAGCGATCAAGTGAGAATTACCACTGGTATTGCTTATCTGGCGGCTGGGAACGATCTAAAAGTCAACTATGCAGTCAATGGCAGCACCAACGATGGTCTGCCAAGTAATTGGATGCTTAAACAAAAAAATCAGGGTTTTTGGGAGGGGGCATCCAGCGCGACTTACCCTGGTTTTCATGAGCCCGTAACGAATGTTTACCGTTATGGCACATCAGCGGCAGGCAGCCTGAAACGCCCATTGTGGTATGCGGCAAAATACGGCGGTTTTACCGATACAGATGGTAACAACAAGCCGTCAATAGATACAGACCCAACAAATACCAAAGAATGGGATAGTACCAATAACCGTACCGGTGCTGCCGGGGCGGATGGAATACCTGATAACTATTTCCTGGCCAGTAACCCATCGTTGCTTAGAACGCAGCTACAGCGCGTCTTCGACACTTTGGTTGCGCGAACTGCCTCCGGTACCAATGCTGCCGTGGTATCTAATAGTAGTTCAGGCGTTGGTGCAATCTATCAAGCGCTTTATCAGCCTTTGGTCCGGGCGGGTAGTTCCAGTGTATCCTGGGTAGGAACGCTGCAGGCTATATTTATTGATGGTAATGGCTTTTTCAGAGAAGACAGCAACAGAAATGGCATGCTCGATGGTTATGACAAAGATTACATTATTACCTTAAGCTACGATTCTTCACGTAAGAAAACCATGCTGCAACGTCATACCTACAACAGCACATCAAAAACCAAGGTCCCTTTTGGTGAGCTACTTGAAGTTACCGAATTGCAGCCAATGTGGTCTGCTGTTGAATCCCTGGCCTGTTTTCCCAATGCGAGTGCCAAAGTGCAGCGGGCGCTAACAACCAAGGCCCACGAAAAGGACTGTTCATCGGGTGGCCGACATATTTTTACCTGGCTGGAAACTACGGCTTCAGGAACGCGTGATGGGCTTGTCGATAGCTCTGAGGTCGTCGACTTCCTGTCTTCTACCTTCTCATCTGGCGATCTTTATCGTTGGCTGGATGTGCCCGATGCAACGGCAGCAACGTCGCTGGTTGATTATATCAGAGGCTATGATAATTCTGCTGTAACCGGGTTTAGGAACAGACGACTGAATAAAGACCTGAATCGTGATAGTGTTATTGATGGCAATGATATCTGGCGCCTGGGGGATATTATTCACTCAACACCTGCAGTTGTTGCCTCGCCCTCTGGCGCTTACGATACAACGCATTCTGATAAGACGTATGCGGCCTTCTTCAAACGCTATCAATCACGACGACAGATGGTTTATGTCGGGGGTAATGATGGAATGCTGCATGCATTTAACGGTGGCTTTTGGGATCCACTTAACTCCGAATTTTCGACATCAGGCAAGACGCCAGATGATACCACCGCCGTAGAGCACCCGTTGGGCGCAGAAGTGTGGGCTTATGTTCCCCAAAACTTGTTGCCTCACCTGAAATGGCTGGCGGAACCTAATTATCCACATGTCTATTACGTTGATGGCGCACCATTGGTGTTTGATGCCAATATATTTGCAACCGATACCGATCATCCGCATGGTTGGGGGACGGTGATGGTTGTCGGTATGAATTTTGGTGGCGGTGATTACGCGCTGGATCTGGATGGTGATGGTATCTATGGCGAAGCCACCGATGACTATACAACACGCTCAGCGTATATCATTATGGATATTACTAACCCTGAAAAACCACCTAAGGTACTGGCCGAGATACAGTCGTCTGATTTAGGTTTTACCACCAGTATGCCTACGGTGGTTAAAAAACGTGTACCAACCGTTAATACAGATAACACAGAGGATTGGGAAAGCCCAGCAAGTAATGAATGGTTTCTGGTATTTGGTTCAGGGCCGCATGGAAGTGAAGCTTTATCTAAAGGAAAGAGTGACCAGACATCCAACGTCAAAATGCTTAACCTGAAAACACTGGGTACCACAGGAAGTATAGCGGTGACCACGATCTCCACGGGTGATGCCCTTTCTTCGGTGGGGGACTTGCATACCGCCGATTGGAACCGAGATTTAGTGGATGATGTTGTCTACTTTGGGACGGCAGGTTGGGATTCAGGTTCGTCTGCACATACCGGAAACTTGAAACGTCTGAAACTTAACACAACAAATTTAACCTCAAGTACGGTTAATACCATGGCGGCTATGCAGCGTCCTATCGTGGCCGCGCCACTGACCGCGCTGGGTGCTGATAGTAAACGTTGGGTGATGGCAGGAACCGGGCGTCTGCATGTGGCGAATGATAATGCCATATCGCAACAACAATATTTCTTTAGTGTCTATGAGCCTAAAGCGAGTGATAATACCTACGCGCATACCGGTCTTGTAAGTACTAACAGAAGTAATCTTGAAGATACCACTAATGTTCGTATCTTTGGTGATGGTTCAATTAAAACCACCACCGGCGGTGTGTATGCGATCAGCGGAACCACGATAGACACCATGACTCAGATGAAAAATGAAATTGCGGCCAATTATAATGGTTGGTACGTGAAATTAGAGAAGGATGGCTCTAACCCCTCTGGCAGGGTGACGCATCAGGCTACGCTTGATCCGGCAAACAGAGGTTTCATGGCGTTTACTGAATATGTACCACCCGGTGGCGTATGTGAAATTGATGGAGAAAGCTTTTTGTGGGAATTAGCCTATGAGGCTGGCATTTCCGGTGATTTTGCACCCTTAGGTCATGACACGATAACACCTAAAAATGGTGAAGAAATTGCATCGGCCCCTAAGCTCTCCATTGGTGCAGGCCAGGCTTCGAAAGTGGTTTTCCATCAAGGAATTGAAGGTAATCTGGTTGCCATTACAAACTTATCTACCGGATCCATTGAAGGTACTGAGGTGAAAGTAGGTAATCCCGGTTATGGTCGCCAGTCATGGCGTCAGATTGATATGTCAGGTTTTTAAGGGAGTATATTGATGAAACGCTACAAAGAATATGGCTTTAGTCTGGTTGAGTTGTTGATTGTAATTGCGATTGTGGCAATTCTGGCAGCGATTGTTTATCCGAGTTATACCGACTCGGTGAGAAAAACAAAGCGTTCAGATGCACAGGTAGCCCTGTCGCGTGCAGCAACATTTCAAGAACGGGAATACTCCGAAAATAATGTCTATAGCACTACCATGGCAAATTTAGGCGGGGCAACGTCAGATGAGGGGTATTACACGATTTCTGCCACTATTCCAACATCGTGTGCACCGAGTTGTTATTTGCTTTCCGCGACACCGGCGACAGGCGGTGCGCAGACTGCAGATACCGAGTGTTGGACAATGACGCTGGATCACACCGGTCGAAAAGCTTCCGCGAATAAAGCGGGTACCGCTAACCCTGCAGGCACCTGCTGGCGATAGCTAAGATGTCGGGCTTATCTTAGTAAAGCCCGGCACAATTTACTAACCAGCACGAAGGTGCTACTTTTTTCAAAGCATGTTGCCCGCATTGAGGCTGCATGCTTTTTTTATGCCTGCGCTGACATTTCCCGCTGTGCAACAGAAATCATTCTTTTGCATTCTCCGCTCTTGTAAGACCTTGCAGCTTTTGTATGACTCGTTTGCCATTTATAAATTCTGGTGATCCAAAAAACCATAAAGGCTGTATCTACCTATAGAAAAAACTGAAACACATCAGTTTTCATTCCTAGCGTATTAAACAAGGGGATAGAGGTATGTTACAGCCGTTAGACTTCCAGCCATCATTTAAAGGCAATTCTGGAACGGATACATTTTCCAGTGACTCATTGGATGGTTCCCTTTCGTTTGAAACGGCTTACATTGAATCGGAAAGTGCTGAGGCATCCAATGATCTGGATTCATCTGCCATCCCGGTTTTTGCCAAGACAGAAGTACGTTCCCTGGAGCTGGAAAAAAGAGTGTTCGCGAATATGCGATCATCTGGTTTGGGCTTGATGTTACAGCTGGTTGATGATGTAGACCACATAGATACCCTGAAAACGCTGATCGCAGCGGTTGATGAGGAACTCAAAAAATATCATGCTGCTGAAACACATCCAGCCAGCCTGTCGGATCTTGATGTAATGGGGGCAATCGATGCTCTGGAAACCGTGCATTATCTTGGTGAATTGCGTCAGATTCACTTGAAAAAACATCGTTTAAAGCGGCGCCTGGCCGAGTGGGGCCCGCCAGCTTATCTGGTGGTGAACACGCTGAATGACATGCTTCGTCGCATCATGCCCGATAATGTTCAGCCACTAACCAGAACGCGTTTGCAGAAAAATATTCACCTGTACTTTCAGCAGAGAAATCGCATGGCTCAGGCGAATATGCGCCTGGTATATAGTGTGGCCAATCGTTTCAGACATATTGGTTTACCTTTTGAAGATCTGGTTCAGGAAGGCCATCTGGGGCTGCTAAAGGCGATAGAACGTTTTGATATCACGAAAGGATTCCGGTTTTCAACCTACGCCCATATCGTGATCAGTCAAAGTATCCATCTTGCTCTAGATAAGCAGGTGGGCATGGTGCGACTACCATTCAAAGCACTCAGAGAAAAAGCCTCGGTGGAAAAGGTGCGCCAGTCACTTGAACAGTCATTGGGGCGGCCACCTCACATCAATGAGTTAAACCAGCATTTGTCGGATCAGCTTGAGTATAAAGCTACCCATATCGCGAATCTGGTGGAACCTAATGCCAATAGCTATCTGCTTTATGCCATGCCAGAAGATACGGAGCAGCTGGCTGCATTTTCAGTGCAAGAGCAAGAGCATAAGCAGGCGGATCTTAAAAATGCTGATCAGGTTGAGCAGATGTTGCAACGCCTTGATGCGCGTGAGTCGTATATTGTGCGTATGCGCTATGGGATTGGCTTGGGCAAAGAATTTACACTTGAAGAAATCAGTCATGCGATGGGCTTATCCAGAGAGCGGGTGAGGCAATTGGCTAACCAGGCAGTCGCTAAGTTGGGGCGTATTTATGGCTAAAAGCAAAACAATTATCACGAGCATTGTTCGTGGCCAGGTATTTTCGGTTATGATCCGAATGGCATATATAAACGTAGAACGACAAGAAACTTACCTATAAAGGAATAGCGACATGGCCGTAAACATTGCCGTGATTAACATAACTAATCTTCGGCTCAGAACCTATATCGGGTTTAATCCTGAAGAACAGGAAAAGCTGCAGGACATTATTATTAATGCCGAGATTCACTATCCCGCGAATAAGCTCTGCCTCGAAGATAAAGTCGAAAATGCGCTTAATTACAAAGATATCAACAAGCAGATTATCCACTATGTTGAGCAGGGCAGATTTTTGTTGTTGGAAAAACTGGTGTCGGACGTATTGGCCATCTGTTGTGAGCATGATTGGGTGACTTACGCGCGCGTCAAAATTGATAAACCACATGCTTTGCGTTTTGCAGATTCCGTATCACTAAGCCTGGAAAATCATAAAGAACATTCCTTATCAACGCCCGGAGGCGCTAAATGATTTCTTCTGAAGCCAAACGTGTACAACAGGCACTTATTGAAAGCGGTCTCGAAACACCCTTGATTCCCAGCCCGATGAGTGCGGAGCAAAAATACGAGCGGATCAGATCCCTGATGACAGAAGTTGTGGCGACACTGGGACTGGATCTGAATGATGATAGCTTGGCTGAAACCCCTCACCGGATTGCCAAAATGTACGTGAATGAAGTGTTTTCGGGCCTGGACTATGAAAATTTTCCGAAAATATCTGTCATTGAAAACAAAATGAATGTCGATGAAATGGTCAAGGTGAGTGGCATTAATTTAACAAGCACCTGTGAGCATCATTTCATTACTATTGATGGGTCAGCCACGGTTGCTTACATACCGGCCAATAAAATAATTGGCTTATCCAAAATAAATCGTATTGTGCGGTTCTTCGCGCAGCGACCCCAGGTTCAGGAGCGTATGACGCAGCAAATCTTGCTGGCGCTGCAAACCCTTCTGGAAACCGATAACGTAGCCGTGTCGATTCATGCGACCCATTTTTGTGTGAAGTCGAGAGGGGTAATGGATGTGAATTCAGAAACTTCAACGACTGCTTTGGGGGGGATATTTAAAACCAATGTTCATACGCGAGCAGAATTTCTTCAAAACAGGAAGGTATAAATGCCGGAGCCTATTTTAATTACAGGTGTTGGAAAGCGTTTGGGCCTTGCGCTGTCAGAGCATTTTTTGTCGAAGGGGATTCCGGTGATAGGGACCTATCGATCTTCCTATCCGGTTTTAGATCAGCTCAAAGAGAAGGGCGCTGATCTGTACTTTTGCGATTTTTACGAGCAGGCTAGTGTTGAGGCATTTATTGCAGCGGTAAAAACGAAATACACCTCATTGAGAGCACTGATCCATAATGCGTCTGACTGGCTTCCGGAGTCATCGGGTCTTTCGGCTGATAAGATTATAGATAAAATGCATCGTGTTCATGTAAGTGTTCCTTATCAAATGAACCTGGCATTTAAATCGCTGCTCGACGCCCATGCCGAAACCATGGCGGATATCATTCACTTTACCGATTATGTTGCGGAAAAGGGCAGTCAAAAGCACATCGCCTATGCAGCCAGTAAAGCCGCTTTAGCAAATATGACGCTCTCATTTGCTGCGCACTTTGCCCCTGGTATTAAAGTCAATGCAATTGCACCTGCCCTGGTTTTATTCAACGAGGGAGATTCAGATGCATACAAAGCCAAGTCGGTGCAAAAGGCATTGATTCAGCATGAAGGTGGACTGCAAGAAGTGTTGGATGCTGTTCAATATTTATTTTCCAGCCAGTATGTAACAGGCAGAACGCTGCATTTAGATGGTGGTCGCCACCTCAAATAAACCCTCTGTTTTCCTCCTGATAGGGTGAATTTTCGAAATAAATGACTATTCACCCTTTTTTTTTATGAGTTCGACCCAATATCTTTTACGCACGAGATCAGTAAACCGTTATCAAGGCCGCCCAGAAACGCGGCCATTTTTATAAAAAGGTATCAATATGTCGGATTTAGAATTAACGTCACCCGCGTCCAAAGCCTCTTATGGTGTGGGTATGCAAATGGGTCAGCAACTAGCCAACGTGTTTAATGGGGTTTCTCTGGAAGCCGCTATTGCCGGAATTACCGATGCGTTTTCGGGAAAAGCGCCACGTATTCCCGGTGCAGAAATAAACGAAGCCTTCCAGGTCATTCAACAACAAATTGAAGCTGACCGAAAAGAGCAGGCTAAACAGTTCGCGGGTGAGGGTGAAGCTTTTCTGGCTGAAAATGCAAAGCGTGAGGGTGTGGTTGTGCTGGATTCTGGTCTGCAGTACGAGGTGGTTACTGAAGGCACGGGTGATACCCCTACGGCGCAAAGTGTGGTCAGCACTCATTATCGTGGCACCTTAATTAATGGCCAGCAGTTCGACAGTTCCTACGACCGTGGGCAGCCTGCTGAATTTCCTGTGGGTGGCGTCATCGCAGGCTGGACTGAAGCACTGCAGCGCATGAAAGTCGGCGCTAAATGGAAGCTCTATATTCCTTACCATTTGGCCTATGGTGAAGCGGGAGCTGGTGGGGATATCGGCCCTTATCAGGCCTTGATTTTTGATATCGAATTACTGGATATTGTTGGTTGATAAGTGATGTGAGGCCTCTTTTTTAAGGGGCCTTAATTTTTAGTGTTCCAGAAAAGGATTTCAGCCGTTCTCTTGTGGTGTATCTTAAGCTTCTTAGCTACTATGCTTAGTGCATACTAAACCATGATAGGATTCTGCATATGAAAAAAATAACACGATTTGCCCTGCTCAGTCTGGTGCTGCTCTGGGTCTCAATCAACAGCTATGCCGCAAACGGCTTGTCAGTTAAGGATGCACAGACTTTTTTGCATGATTCCGGTCTGGATGCACTCATCGATTCGCTTGCACCAACCATGCAGCAGCAGTTAAATCTGCAAAAACTTTCCGAAGCCAATCAGCTACAATTCGAAGAAGCCGAAGCGGCTATTATTGAAGCCATCCAGAGCGTTCAGAACCCTGATCTGGCGATGCAGTATTTAACCACACAGGCAGATGCTGACAGTCTTAAAGAAACGATGCGTTTTCTATCATCACCGTTAGGTAAAAGGGTGACTGCCGTTGAGCGAGAATCAAGCACACCAGAGGCGCAGCTCGAAATGCAGGCTTATATCGCTGAAATGGCCAAAAGCCCGCCTCCCCGAGAACGTATAGAGTTGATAAATTCGCTGACCAATGCCCTGAATGCGGACAAAGTAATGCTGACCCTGATGAGGGGGATTTTTTACAGCTTACTCGATGTGACGCAGGGGCTTTCACCTAATGCCAGCTCAGGGTTGAAAGATGCACTCGATGCAGAATGGAACAGGCTCGAACCCGTGCTGACAGAACAGTTTAAGCAATTCATGACAATGGGTTCCCACTACAGCTATCGAAATCTTTCCGATGGAGATCTGAAAGATTATATCGCCTTCCTGAATACTAACAGTGGGCAAGTTTATTGGATGACAGGCGTGGAAATCATCAATATATATTTGAAAGCCTTCTCCAGCGAACTGGTCAGTATCCTCAAACGCCAGCGGGTTTAAGGTTTAATTATCCACAGGAACAGGAACAGGAACAGGAACAGGAACAGGAACAGGAACAGGAACAGGAACCGCAATAAGCAGTGAGCACCCGATTTATCTCCTGGGTGTGCACTGCTTTTTCTGCTAGCGAATCATAATAAGGCTTGCCATACGCCCTGATTTGCTACCGTCGCGTCGAAAAGAATAAAACCATTGTTTATCTTTATAGGTGCACCAGTTTCCACCGTATACGCCTTTAATACCGGCTGCCAGGAGTTCGCGCCGAGCCAGTTGATATAAACTGGCGTGCCACTTTGGCGCCTGCTGTGAGGCATTATGATTAAAGAGGAACGCCTCTGCATTGCCCGCATCTTTGAGAACAAAAGCATCATAGACATCCTGGCCGACTTCAAAATGCGCCTGACCAATCGCCGGGCCGAGCCAGGCGATCACATTGTTTGGTTGTGGAAAGCGCGATAAGGTATCGCTCAAAATTCCTGCGGCCAATCCTTTCCAGCCTGCATGGGCGGCAGCGACATATTGCATTTCACCCTGATCGGGTAGGTTGCAAAACAGTACCGGCAGGCAATCCGCCGTCATGACCGTACAAGCGACAGTCGGGGTGCGGGTGAAACTGGCATCCGCTTTTTCGGGAGACGCAGAGAGCGTCGCGCAGACCTCTGTCGCATCCACAACCCGAGTGCCATGAACCTGCTCCAACCATGCAATATTGGCTTCCTGAACGCCCAGATAAGAGGCTAGCTGGCGGCGATGAGTCTGCACTGAAGAGGCTGTATCCCCCACGTGTAAGGCCAGGTTAAAGTGTTCATAGGCTTCTGGTGGTAACATGTCGGCGGATGGGCTGAAGCTAGCGCGAGTTGTGCACAAAGCCTCTATGTTATCCGGTGCAGGCCAGTCTGGCTGAATGATATGTTGCTCAGGTATTCGCTTATCCATCTTCACGCATCGCTTGTTTCAGCACTTGCAGAAGGTGTTGCATATCGTCAGGTAATTCCGACTCCCAGCTCATTTCTTCTTCAGTTCTTGGATGTATCAGGGTAATTTTTTTTGCATGCAGGGCTTGTCGGCCAAATGCCCTAAGCTCGGCTTTTAGGGTGTCGTTGGCGCCGGCAGGTATTTTTAAACGACCGGCATAGGTTGAATCACCGACCAATGGATATTGGAGGTAAGCCATATGTACGCGTATTTGATGAGTACGGCCTGTTTCAAGTTTGACCCGAATGTGGCTGTGAGCATTAAAGCGCTCTAAAAGACGGTAATGGGTAACGGCAGGTTTTCCAAAGGCGCTGACCGCCATTTTTTTGCGGTTTTTGGTGCTTCTGGCAATTGGTTCGTTGACGGTTCCGCCCCCGGTCATTACACCGGAAACAATCGCCTCATATTCACGGCCCATTGCACGAGTTTGCAGTTGATCAACGATATGCGCATGCGCCATCAGATTTTTGGCAACCACCATCAACCCTGTCGTGTCTTTATCCAGGCGATGCACAATGCCTGCCCGCGGGACGGTGGAGATTTGCGGGTAATGATTCAGCAAGGCATTGACTAAGGTACCGCTGTAATTGCCGGCGGCAGGATGAACAACCATATCAGCGGGTTTATTTAAAATAATAATATCATCGTCCTCGAACAGAATGTTCAGAGAAAGTGCTTCCGGTTGCCAGTCGCCTTGTACTTCAAGTTCTGCTTTGACTTCAATCAGATCGTTTATTTTTACTTTCTCTTTTGCCTTGAGGAAAGCATTGTTGACGCTGACCTGCTCGGATTTGATCCATTGCTGAAGGCGCGAGCGTGAATAATCAGGCATTAGCTCGGCAAGTACATGATCCAGCCTCATTCCGGATAGTTCGAGAGGAACAACAAATTCAGATTCAACAAATTGTTTCATGGCTTCTCAGTTCAGTTTAAAAAAGTTTTTTCTGCTATAGCGATGCTTTGCGCCAACTTTGACGTTTTGTCATACACGCCAGTGATGATTTATGGAATAATGCGCCTTTGCGACGATCATGATCCAGCTTGCCTGCGGGCTATTGTACATGATTTGTTTTCTAAGCCACTATTCACTCTGTTCATTTAATAGAAACTCATTATGCGATTTATATTATTCATCTTTATCATGTTATCTCAGTTTCTACTGACAGCATGCAGTACCGGGCCAACTAAGGAGTCTTCAGAGCAAGAGTTATATGAGGATGCCAAGCGTGCGATTAAAATCAGAAGCTTTCAGCAAGCGACGATCGCCCTGGAAGAATTGGAGTCACGCTATCCCTTCGGAAAATATGCCGAGCAGGCGCAGCTGGATCTGATTTATGCCCGTTATAGTGGTCTGGATCTTGAGGGCGCTAAACTGGCCGCAGACCGTTTTATTCGTTTGCATCCACAGAGCCCAAGTGTTGATTACGCTTATTATGTTCGTGGTATTGCTAATTATTATCTGGATGGTGGTATCGCATCGCAGTATTTTACGATGGTTGATGTCAGTTCCAGGGATCCGGGGCATATGCGACTGGCATTTAAGGACTTTTCTGAGTTACTGATGCGCTTCCCTGAAAGTGCTTATGCCTCCGATGCCCAGCAGCGCATGATAGATATCCGTAACCGCCTGGCTGCGTATGAATTGCATGCGGCTCGTTATTATATAAAACGACAGGCTTACCTGGCAGCAGTTAATCGGGCAGCCTTTGTGGTGAAAAGCTTTCCGGAAACACCCTCAGTAGAGGAAGCGTTGAACATGATGGTATCTATTTATGGCAAATTGAATTTACCTTCTCAGCGTAAAGAGGCGTTGTCGGTGTTGAAGTTAAATTATCCTAAAGGAAAGAGTTTCAACTCACGGGGCGAGTTTATAGCCATGCATCGACTGGAACCCGGCAGAAGTTTATTAAGTGTCATGACCTTCGGCTTAATTGATTAGGAGAACCGTGTATGGATTTACGTCAGCACATTCTCAACGAAATGAGAGTGCTCCCTACGATTGACGTGCAGTATGAAATCACACGTCGCGTTGACTTCATCAAACGTTATCTGAAAGCATCCGGCCAGAAATATCTGGTTCTGGGTATTAGTGGCGGTGTTGATTCAAGCACCTGTGGCCGGCTTGCCCAACTTGCAGTGAATGAACTCAATGCCGAGATCAACACTAATGAGTATCAATTTGTCGCGGTCAGACTGCCTTATGGTGTTCAGGCAGATGAAGAAGATGCCCAACTGGCACTTCGATTTATTGAGCCAAGTATCTCGATTGCGGTCAATATTAAGGACGGGGTGGATGCCTTGCATGCTGAGGTTGAGAATGCGCTAAATGATGCCGGTGCCCTCAATTCCACTGAGTCACAATTGGATTTTTCCAAAGGTAACCTGAAAGCCAGAGCACGCATGGCTGCACAATATGATGTGGCGGGTGTGCTCGGAGGCTTAGTCTTGGGTACCGATCATTCGGCAGAAAATATCAC
>JBFHPN010000006.1:0-15901 GCA_041592735.1 Oleiphilaceae bacterium
GGGCCAACGGGCTCCGGTAAAACCACCACTCTGTATTCCACACTGCGCGAGCTGGCCACCCAGGAAGTCAATGTCAGCACGATCGAAGATCCGATAGAAATGATCGAGCCCGCTTTCAATCAAATGCAAATTCAGCAAAATATTGAACTGGATTTTGCCACGGGTATCAAAGCCCTGCTGCGCCAAGACCCGGATATCATCATGATTGGTGAAATACGTGATCTGGAAACGGCAGAAATGGCCACCCAGGCGGCCCTGACAGGACACTTGGTATTATCCACCCTACATACCAATGATGCACCTAGCGCCATCACGCGTTTGATGGAGCTGGGGATACCCCCCTATCTGATTCGAGCCACGGTCATTGGCGTTATGGCACAGCGCCTGGTACGTACCTTATGTGAACAATGCAAAACTCCCACAGAGATTCAGGAAGAGGACTGGAAAATGCTGACACGCCCCTGGAATTCCCCTCTTCCTAAGCATGCTCATCAGCCAGGTGGATGTTTGGCCTGCCGAAATACAGGATATCGGGGTCGCGCTGGCGTCTACGAAATCATGCCTTTGTCAGAAAGTCTTAAACAGCATATCCATGAACAGGGCCAGGTCAGCGACTTGCGCAAACAAGCCATCAAAGAAGGTATGCATTCGTTGCGCTTAAGTGGCGCCAACAAAATAGCCAAAGGCCAGACGACGATAGAAGAAGTACTACGCGTAACACCTAACAGCCTCAATACCCAATCCTGAGGACTTGGTGAACGGGTTTAGCGCTTGGAAACAGGGCAAATCTTATAGCTGCTCCAAACGTATGATTTCATAGGCGGGCTCTTCATAGGGGTGAGCAGTTTTAAAGGCTTGCAATACCTGCTGCATATATTCCGGCGCACAAACCATCTCAACCTTTAACTCTTCGACATACTCCAGCTGATTGACACTTCCCACAAATGGTTGACTATTGGCACCGGGGCGAAATTGCCCTGTACCCAATGCCTGCCAACAACATTCTTGATACGCGCCCAATTTTCCGGCGCCAGCAGAAAAAACAGCCTGTTTCACCTGTTCGGCATGTTCCGGGGGTACAAAAAAACAAAATTTATACATAACTGTACTCTGTTTTATTCAGAAAAGTTTATAAAAAGGGAAAATTAGTATATTTACTCTATTGACATAAAGAAATGAAACCTTCATTCACACTTACCCACAAATTCTGTGGATAACTCTGGGGATATTTTTTGGAGAAGCGCTCTGAAGCCCCATTTTTACTAAGGTTCACTCAAGTTGCTAATTTTTTGAACGCCTTAGCATTTTCCTTAGAAATCAACATGTTATATATGTCAATAGACAAAAACAAACTCTTTTATTGACCAAATTTTGTCAGGCACCAAGATAGCGCGAAAATGTGCATAAGAAATTCAAAAAAATGTCATTTCCAAACCGAATGTCAATAATTTGTTATTTTTTTTAGTTGATAACGGTCAATTTAGAGAATATCGTCAGTTTTGTGTCGGATGTATTAGAACAATTCCACAACAGTTTTTTACATTCCGTTACAATAATGTAACGGAATGTATTCAGGGGTTAATTTTATAAAAACCACTTACGTGCGTTTCTGAAAATTCTTAACCAAGGCGCATCTTCTGACCAATCATTCGGATGCCAGGAGTTTTGAACTGTTCGATAAACGCGCTCAGGATGGGGCATCATAATCGTTACCCGACCTGATTCGGAACATACACCCGCCAGGCCCTCAGGAGAACCATTCGGATTAGCCGGATAACGTTGTGCGACCTGCCCATAATTATCAACATACTGCAATACAAGCTGTTGAGCTGCCTGTAATTTTTCCAGTTTTTGCGCATTCGAAAACTCTGCCCTACCTTCACCATGCGCCACAGCGACCGGTAAACGAGAACCAGCCATACCCTCCAGGAACATTGAGTTTGAGGCTTTTACTTCCAGGAGTGCGACACGCGCTTCGAACTGCTCCGAGCGATTACGCACAAAATGAGGCCAGTAACCTGAACCCGGTATAAGTTCACGAAGGTTTGAAAGCATCTGGCAACCGTTACACACACCCAGGGCCAGGGTATTTTCATTCTCAAAAAAAGCAGCGAATTGCTCACGTACGGAAGGATTAAATAAAATGGATTTAGCCCAGCCTTCACCAGCACCCAGTACATCGCCATAGGAAAAACCACCACAGGCTACCAGCGCATTGAATTCCGACAAGCGACGACGCCCACTGATCAGATCACTCATATGCACATCAATGGCCTGAAATTCAGCACGGGTAAATGCCGCAGCCATTTCAACCTGACCATTAACGCCCTGTTCACGTAACACAGCTATCTTGGGCTTTACACCCTTAAGAATAGCTGGCGCAACAGCAGGTTCTGCCAGAATATTGTGTTTTGGGTCAAAACTCAGTTTGACATTCAGACCCGGATCTTTCTCATCCAGCAGCGCATCAAATTCTTCTTGTGCGCACTCTGCGTTATCACGCATTGCTTGCATACGGTAACTGGTTTCAGCCCAGATGCGCTGATAATAACTGCGTTTATTTTCCAGAACAGTCATACCATCAAAGGTATATCGTATATGATCATCATCATTAGGCTGGCCAATGACCAAGGTATGTTCACCCAGGCCCGCTGCTGTAAATTGCTGAAGAACCTCTTCGGTGTCTTCCTGTTTAACCTGAATAACAGCACCTAATTCTTCGTTGAATAGTTCCCGTGGAAAATGCGAGGCATCTTCAGCCAGAAGGTCGAGTTTAATATCCACACCAACATGGCCTGCAAAAGACATTTCTGCCAGTGTAGTAAAAAGGCCGCCATCTGATCGGTCATGATAAGCCAGAAGTTTACCATCGGCATTCAAGCCTTGAATTACAGCAAAAAAGGCTTTCAAATCTTCCGGGTCATCGACATCCGGGGTGACTGCCCCAACTTTTTTGTAGACTTGAGCTAAGGCAGAACCGCCCAAACGGTTTTGACCATTAGCCAGATCGATCAAAATAAGATCTGTTGCGCCCTGATCGGTTTGAATTTGAGGCGTTAAGGTTTTACGAACATCCGTGACTGGGGCAAAACCGGTAATGATAAGGGATAACGGCGAGGTCACAGTTTTGGTCTCATGACCCGCTTGCCAGACCGTTTTCATGGACATGGAGTCTTTACCTACCGGGATAGAGATACCCAGTTTAGGACATAAAGACATACCAACGGCTTGAACGGTTTTATACAGGTTATCATCTTCACCGGGATGGCCTGCAGCCGCCATCCAGTTTGCTGATAAACGGATGTCCGAAATTTTGCCAATCGATGCAGCCGCCAAATTGGTAATCACTTCACCAACGGCCATTCTGCCTGAGGCAGGCGCATCAATATTCGCCAGAGGTGTACGCTCACCCATCGCCATCGCTTCACCCGTATAGGACTCAAGATCAGAAGCTGTCACTGCAACATCAGCCACTGGCACCTGCCAAGGACCGACCATCTGATCGCGAGTGACCATGCCGGTGATGGAACGATCACCAATGGTAATCAGAAAACTCTTGCTGGCAACACAAGGCAAACGAAGAACATGCTCTGCGGCTTCTTTTATGTCGATCCCACTGGAATCGAACATGGATTTGGTAAACGCCAGTGAACGCACCGAACGGTGCATTTTTGGCGGCTTTCCAAAAAGCACGGACATGGGCAAATCAACCGGCTTATTATTGAAAACAGGATCCTCAAGAATCAGTTCTTTTTCTTCGAGCGCTTCACCGATAATGGCATAAGGACAACGCTCACGCTCGCAAATCGCTTCGAAAACTGGCAGATTTTCAGGCAAAACGGCAATCACATAACGTTCCTGTGATTCGTTACACCAAATTTCATGAGGGGCCATGCCAGGCTCATCATTCGGAATTTTGCGCAAATCAAAGCGGCCCCCGCGGCCTCCGTCTTTGACTAATTCAGGAAAGGCATTTGATAAGCCACCCGCCCCGACATCATGAATAAAGGCAATGGGGTTAGAGTCATTTAGTTGCCAGCATCGATCAATCACTTCCTGACAACGTCTTTCCATTTCGGGGTTTTCACGCTGCACAGAAGCAAAATCCAAATCTTCATGACTGGCGCCCGAATCCATGGATGAAGCAGCACCCCCACCCAGGCCAATCAGCATCGCAGGGCCACCCAGTACAATGAGTTTGGCCCCGACAGCAATCTCGCCTTTTTGGATATGGGATTCTTTTATATTACCCATACCACCGGCGATCATGATGGGCTTGTGATAACCTTTGACTTCTTTGCCATTTGGCCCCGGAACCACTTCTTCATAGGTTCGAAAATAACCACACAGATTGGGCCGGCCAAACTCGTTATTGAACGCTGCACCACCCAGAGGGCCGTCGAGCATAATATTCAAAGCCGAGGTCATTCTTTCCGGCTTGCCATAGTCAGTTTCCCAGGGCTGTTCAAAACCGGGTATACGCAGATTCGAAACGGTAAAACCCGTTAAGCCTGCTTTAGGTTTAGCACCTTTTCCCGTCGCACCCTCATCACGAATTTCGCCACCCGAACCGGTAGAGGCACCTGAAAAGGGAGAAATTGCGGTGGGATGATTATGTGTCTCAACCTTCATCAAAATATGGATGGGTTCTTCAACCGCCTTGTATTCTTGTGTTTCCGGGTCCGGGTAAAAACGTTTGCCTACCGAGCCACGGATGACCGCCGCGTTATCAACATAAGCTGACAAGACACCTTCAGGGTTCAATTCATTGGTATTTCGAATCATCGCAAAGAGCGATTTTTCTTGCGCCTCACCATCAATATCCCATGAGGCATTAAAAATTTTGTGTCGACAATGCTCAGAGTTTGCCTGGGCAAACATCATCAGCTCTACATCGGTGGGATTCCGTTTAAGCCCGCAAAAGGCTTTGACAAGATATTCGATTTCATCCTCTGCCAATGCCAGGCCTATGCGCTTATTGGCTTCTTCTAAGGCACTGATCCCATAAGACAACACATCAACGGTTGCCAGTTTTTTGGGCTTAGCATCGCTGAAAAGCAGTTCAGCACCCGCTATTTCATGAAAGACAGACTGTGTCATCCTGTCATAAAAAATATTTGAAAGTTGCTGACGCTGCTTTAAGGTCAGTTTTGTTTTAGCACGAACATAATACGCTATGCCGCGCTCAATTCTCTTGAGCTTCCCTAGCCCGCAAATACGCGCTATATCGGTTGCTTTACTTGACCAGGGAGAGATTGTGCCAGGCCTAGGTACC
Organism: Oleiphilaceae bacterium; assembly: GCA_041592735.1. Lineage (GTDB taxonomy): Bacteria > Pseudomonadota > Gammaproteobacteria > Pseudomonadales > Oleiphilaceae > PZPK01. Next base: position 5,276 of record JBFHPN010000006.1, read on the forward strand.
ACTAGAAACAGGACACCGTCTGTCATTTCAGACTGAACACTGGGCCCGTAGGTCAGTAATTTATTCAGAATATTGAGTTCATTCGTGGTCAAATCTTCAGATACATCAATAAAATGCATGAATTCAGCATATACGGTTTCGATTTCCGGAATCAGATCCCGGATCGTGGCCAATAGTTTCTGACGTCTGAATGGAGAGAGAGCTGGAGCGCCTCGAAGTTCCAACATAATAAAGGCGTACCTCGTCGAACTAGCGTTGAAGGAAAAAAGATGCAGTATTCTACTTGAAAGCACTCCAAGTGTTAACTAAGAATTGTATCTGCGGGTGTATTCACAAAAAATTTAACCCAGAGCAGAGGCAGAATCTTGCAAGCTGTGTTTTAATTAACCTTAATTTGAGTGCCGAAAGAGCCAGTTATGTTCTTGTTTATGCATTATTTGACATCCAGATCTCTTCCCTTGAAAACGGGCAGTAGATTAATGGCCTCAAGCCAGGCGCCTATTCTGTCTATGAAACCGGCGTATCAAAAGACAATACTAAACAAGCAACTCACCCCAACCCATTCCTGGAGAGTTGAACTTTGATCTCACGGGAGTTAAAGATTCAGCTAAGGCTGTTAATTTCCGCTGTATCTTGTCTATGCCTTAGGCTGGCCTCTGAAAAACTACTCCTGATGATTGTTGCTGCTTCTTTACTTGCCGGCTGCGATAAATCCACCACACTCGATAAAATTAAAGAACGGCAAACGCTTCATGTAATCACGCGTAACGCACCTGCCATTTATTTTGAAGGCAGAGACGGCCCCATGGGCTTTGAATATGAGCTGGCAAAAGCCTTTGCCGACGAATTAGGGATCAAACTGGATGTCAAAGTGGCATCTACCCGCAGCCAGATTTTATCGGCCCTGGATAACGGTTACACCAATATTGCTGTTGCCGGAATGGTCGCCAGTGAAGGGCGTGCCACCCGATATTTGTATTCCAGCCCCTATATGGAAACCACCCCCATCGTTGTCTATCGCTACGGGAATACCCGCCCTGGAAGCTTGAAGGATCTTATTGGCAAGCGTGTTGCCGTGGTCAGCGATAGTTATCACCAGGAAGAACTGCAAAACCTGATTGATCGCTCCCCCGAACTGGCGAATCAACTTGAGTGGCAAGCACTGGATCTGGAAACCATAGATTTAATGAAACGGATCGAAGATAAAGAGATCGACTACGCCATCATGACCTCGAGTGAACTGGAAATTCATCAGGCCTATTATCCTCGCGTCAAAAAAGCCTTCGAGATTGGCAAAGCCCAGCAAATTACCTGGTTCTTCCCAAACGAAACAGACCATACATTGCTCAATGCCGTGAATGATTTCTTCTCAAGAATTGAAGAGGATGGACGCCTGCTTGAGTGGAAAGAACGTTATTTCGGACACCTTGGTCAGCTCAATTACGTCGGCGCACGCACTTATATCAAACACATTAATCAGCGACTGCCTTCCTATGAAGAGTTATTCAAAAAATATAGTGAAGAACACAATATCGACTGGCGCTTAATGGCTGCCATGGGTTATCAGGAATCTCATTGGCGGCCTCGCGCCACATCCCCAACTGGAGTTCGTGGCTTAATGATGCTGACCCAGCCTACCGCAAAGGAAATGGGCGTAAAGAATCGGCTGGATGCTGAGGCCAGTATCAAGGGCGGAATCGGATACTTCGCAAAGATCAAAGCCCGCATGCCTGAACGCATTCAGGAACCTGACAGAACCTGGTTAGCCATGGCCGCCTATAACGTTGGTTTTGGTCATTTGGAAGATGCCAGAATTCTTACTGAAAAAGCAGGAAAAGACCCGGACAAATGGATAGATGTAAAAAACTTTTTGCCTTTACTGCAAAAGAAAAAGTATTACTCGCAAACACGTTATGGTTATGCCAGAGGTAATGAGCCTGTTATTTATGTACAGAACATTCGTCGTTATTACGATGTTTTAAGTTGGTTGACACAATCACAGGCAACTGAACAGGCTATTACCGAAAGCGAACTGGAAAACGGCCTGATCAAGCTAATGAACAATTAAACGAAAATTCTGCGTCCGCATTTCAATGAACACACAGCCTTAAAAATCCAGCAGTTTTAAAGGTGGTGAGAGACATCGATTTTTATAGGCGACAAAGGAAAAATGAGTTTTTAACTCAGATTTGACTCCGTTTTGCAGGATCGTGTCTGAGTCATACAAATAAATGCGTCCTTTTCCTATTCATCTGCCTCTCTATCGCGAAAACCAATCAGATAAAGCACTGCATCCAAGCCCAGATTGCTAATTGAATGACGCGCCGTTTCCTTTACTAGAGGTTTGGCACGAAATGCCACACCTAAGCCTGCCTTGCTTAGCATAGGCAGATCGTTGGCACCATCGCCGACAGCAATGACTTGTTGGGTACCTATCTTCTCTTTCGCCGCTAACTCTTCCAAGAGTGCTGCCTTGCGTTTGCCATCTACCACTTGGCCGGTTACCTTACCCGTTACCTTTCCTTGTTTGATTTCAAGCTCGTTTGCATAGACGTAATCTATGCCTAATTTATCCTGCAAGCCTTTCGCAAAATAGGTAAAGCCTCCCGACAAAATAGCCGTTTTATAGCCTAGCCGTTTCAAGGTCGTAATTAAACGCTCTGCACCCTCAGTCATCTTTAAGCGGGAAGCTACCTTGATGAGTACTTCTTCACTTAAACCTTCAAGCAGCGCCACGCGGCGCGCAAAGCTCTCGGTAAAATCAATTTCTCCGCGCATGGCTTGTTCGGTGATGGCAGAGACTTCCTCGCCAACCCCCGCTTCTTTGGCCAATTCATCAATGACTTCTGCTTCAATTAATGTTGAATCCATATCAAAGACTACCATGCGTCGATTGCGACGATACATGGAGTCTTCCTGGAATGCGATATCCACATTTAACTCGCTGGATATTCTCAGAAAGTCCGCACGCAGCCGATTTAAGTCCGGCACAGAACCTCTCACAGAGAACTCGATACACGCCTGGCTGCTGGCCAGGTCTACCCCTAAGGCACGGCGGCCCGATAAACGGGTAATATTATCAATATTCAACTCATATGAAGCAGTAATTTCAGAGACTCTCGCGATCTGCTCAGCAGTAATGGAACGCGACAATAAAGTGACAATATAGCGAGCCTTGCCTTTACCTTGCACCCATTGCGCATATTCATCTTCACTGACAATTTTAAAAGTGACCTGAAGATTCAATTCGTGCATTCGGAACAATAATTCTTTAAGCACACCGGATGAATCAGACTGATCAGGTACTTCTACCAAAATACCCCAAGTAAGATGATCATGAATAACCGCCTGACCGATATCCAGTATGCGCAAGTGATATTGCGCCATTATGCCGGTAATTTCAGAGGTAAGGCCGGATTTATCGCGGCCGGACACATTAATTAAAATTATCTCACTCAAGCAGATCACCTTTATTCTGACTATCATCTAACAAATCGTTGTTCTCGATCATTTGAAGCGTGTTCGGGCTATCCGGCTTCTCGTTATCCTGGCTGTCACCACTGGCTTTAAGATCCATCGGACGAACTTCCATTCTATCAACTTTCTGCAAGCCTCTTGGAAGTTTATGTCCACGACGCCCTCGCTCACCCACATAATGCTCCAGATCAGCAAAACGCAGTTTCAAATGACGCTTGCCCGAATGAATAATTAAGTAATCCTGCTCGGTGAATACGGCAACTGCAGCCATCCACTCATCACCACTAGCGACTCTGGCAGAAGGGATACTGATCATTTTATTGCCTTTACCCTTGGCTAATTCAGGCAAATCTGACGCTAAAAATACAATCATCCTGCCTTCATTACTGACAGCCGCAATATACGCCCCTTCCAAGGAGTTCACTCTCACTGGCTCCATCACTTGAGCCCCCTTGGGCAGGGAAAGAATTGCTTTGCCGGCCTTGTTTTTACTATGCAGGTTGCCGAGCGATGAAATAAAGCCATAACCTGCAGAACTCATCATAATAAGCTGATGATTCGGCTCTCCCATGACAACAGCTTTAAAGGTAGCCCCGGATGGCGGGCTGATCTTACCCGTTAATGGTTCCCCCTGCCCTCTGGCGGAAGGAAGGTTATGGGCCGGCAGCGTGTAAGACCGGCCAGTAGAATCTATAAATACCACCTGCTGATTACTTTTACCTTTGGCGGCCAAGGCAAACGCATCACCAGATTTGTAACTTAAACCGGTTGGATCAATATCATGACCTTTTGCCGCACGCACCCAACCTTTGTCGGAAAGTACCACGGTCACAGCTTCTGAAGAGATCAAATCAGTTTCAGAAAACGCTTTGGCTTCCCGGCGCTCAACAATCGGAGAACGACGATCATCGCCATATTTTTCAGCATCTGCAATTAACTCATCTCGAATCAATTGTTTCATCAATTCGGATGAGCCCAGAATCTCAATAATCTGTTTGCGTTCTTTTTCCAGCTCTTCCTGCTCTGCCCTGATTTTCATCTCTTCAAGGCGCGCTAATTGGCGTAACTTGGTATCCAGAATATAGTCAGCCTGAATTTCCGTAAGACCGAAACGCGCCATTAATACCGGGCGCGGTTCATCTTCAGTCCGGACGATATGAATCACCTCATCAATATTTAAAAAGGCAATCAATAAGCCCTCTAACAGATGCAGTCGACTTTCTACCTTATCCAGACGATATTGCAAACGTCTGGTAACGGTTTCAGTACGGTACACCAACCATTCAGAGAGGATCGATTTCAGGCCTTTAACAGCCGGTCGGCCATCTATACCTATCATATTTAAATTGACGCGGTAACTCTTCTCCAGATCGGTACTGGTATAAAGGTGCCCCATTAAGGCGTCGACATCGATTCTGTTGGAGCGCGGCACAATCACCAGTCGGGTAGGATTTTCATGATCGGACTCATCGCGCAGGTCAGCAACCATCGGCAGTTTTTTGGCCTGCATCTGCGCTGCAATTTGCTCAAGCACTTTTGCCCCGGAGGTTTGATGAGGCAGCTCGGTAATCACAATATCGTTATTTTCACGATGATAGACAGCTCGCATTTTGATTGAACCGCGACCACTCTCATACATGGCAAGTAATTCATGACGAGGCGTCACTATTTCAGCCGCAGTCGGATAATCCGGGCCTTTTACATGTTCCGCAAGCTGCTCGGTGGTGAGGCTGCTGTCTTCCAATAAGCGAATACAGGCACTCGCCACCTCACGCAGGTTATGGGGTGGTACATCTGTCGCCATACCCACCGCAATACCTGTAGTGCCGTTCAGGAGTAGATTCGGCAGGCGTGCAGGCAAGGTTTTCGGTTCATCAAGCGTACCGTCAAAGTTTGGCGCCCATTCCACCGTCCCCTGCCCTAATTCGCTCAACAAGGTATCAGCATAGTGAGCCAGGCGGGATTCCGTGTAACGCATCGCAGCAAATGACTTTGGATCGTCTGGAGACCCCCAGTTACCCTGACCATCTATCAAGGGGTATCGATAACTGAAGGGTTGCGCCATTAATACCATGGCCTCGTAACAGGCACTATCCCCGTGTGGATGAAACTTACCCAGTACGTCACCAACTGTTCGCGCTGATTTCTTATACTTGGCGGTCGCCTTCAAACCCAATTCTGACATCGCATAAACAATGCGTCGCTGCACCGGCTTTAAGCCGTCACCAATATGCGGCAGGGCGCGATCCAGAATGACATACATCGAATAATCAAGATAGGCTTTTTCGGTATAATCACGCATGGTGACCTGTTCGATACCGTCTTCAAACGTGTGCATTTCATTAGTCATAATATTATTTTTGCTTCCACTTGTTACAGGCAGACTTTTCGGTGCGAAAGTGTCCCATAATAACTCTAAAAATTCGAGCGAAACCCTTCATCTCATGTTAAGATATTTTGCATAAAAGGCTTGAACACCGTTCAATGATAATAACAACGATAGCAATGGCTTCATTCATTTCCAAATTAGGCACTTAAATGACAACTGGTACAACCTCATCAAATAGTACAACCGTCAGCTCAAGCGAACCTAACCCGATCAGCAAGGCCAATTCAAGCGGCCCCTGTTTTAAACTGAAGGCATCTCTGTTGCCGATGACGGTTCTCGAACTGCATCATTATCAAACAGAACAGATTGATCATGAATTAAGGGACAAAACCCGCCAGGCTCCTGATTTTTTTGAAAATCTGCCGGTTATCATAGACCTCGAAAAACTGCCACCAGATGCCGCCATCCCCTTTAAGGAACTGGTTGCGCAATGTTTGTCATTTTCGATTAAAGTGGTGGCTGTCAGAGGCGGGCACCCGACTCAACAACTAGCCGCCAAAGAAGCCGGCCTGGGAGTTCTGGCTAAACAGAAAGAGCGAAATAGTGTCGCTGAAGAGAATGAGGCCGAGTTGAACCCCTCGGTCGTCCATCAGCAGGGCTCGTTGTTCAATGATCCTGCCACGCCTTCTGAAACCACTGTGAAAACCGTTGAAGTGGTGAAGGAAGTAGTCAAAACCGTTGTTCAAACACAGCGACAACAAAGTAAAATCGTGCATCAGCCCATTCGTTCCGGACAACAGGTATATGCCGCTGATGGTGACCTGATCATTATGGCATCTGTCAGTGCCGGGGCTGAAATACTGGCCGATGGCAATATTCATGTCTACGGCACCCTGAGAGGCCGGGCTTTGGCTGGCGTCAAAGGCGATAGCCGGGCACGAATTTTTTGTTACAGCCTCGAAGCTGAACTGGTTTCGATTGCAGGCCAGTATAAAATCAGCGAGGATATAGACAAATCCAAACTCAAAAAGCCCACTCAGATTTACCTTGATGATAATACCCTGTGTTTTAAGGAAATCGAACTGTAATAACAAATCGAGCACCCTTATAAGGCATTGATTTGGTATTCAAAAAAGCATTAAAGAAATTTTTAAGAAGAGAAAGTATTTGAAAAGAGCGTAACAGGGAACGCTGCATATACATAAGCAAAACATAAAACCCTGACAAACCCATTCGTACACAACAGAAAGACAGGATATAACTTTGGCTAAGACAATTGTGATCACTTCCGGTAAAGGAGGCGTGGGTAAAACCACAAGTAGTGCGTCAATTGCAACAGGGCTGGCGCTTAAAGGGCACAAAACCGTTGTTATCGATTTCGACGTAGGCCTTCGTAATCTAGACCTGATTATGAACTGCGAACGCAGAGTTGTTTATGATTTCGTCAATGTCATCAATCATGAAGCAACACTCAATCAGGCGCTGATAAAAGATAAGCAAGTTGAAAACCTATATATACTTCCGGCCTCACAAACCCGGGATAAGGACGCGCTTTCCCAGGAAGGCGTAGAACGCGTTCTGGAAGAACTAAAAAAACGTTTCGAATTTATCATCTGTGACTCCCCGGCTGGAATAGAGCATGGTGCGCAAATGGCGCTGTATTTTGCTGATGAAGCCATTATCGTAACCAACCCTGAAGTGTCTTCAGTCAGAGACTCCGACAGAATCCTGGGGATACTCAACAGTAAATCACGCCGGGCTGAGCTTGGACTCGACCCCGTTAAAGAGCATTTATTACTGACGCGTTATAATCCGGACCGCGTACAAAAAGGTGAAATGCTCAATGTTGAAGACGTGAAAGATATTCTGGCCATTAAATTATTGGGTATTATTCCGGAATCACCTTCTGTTCTAACCTCCTCCAATCAAGGGGTACCCGTTATTCATGACCAGGAAAGTAACGCAGGCCAGGCCTACAATGATGCTGTGGAACGCCTGTTGGGCAACGAAGTGCCCTTACGTTTTCATGAAGTAGAAAAGAAAGGCTTCTTCAAGCGTATGTTTAAGGGGTCAACAGCATGAGTTTTTTTGATTATTTTAAATCCAATAAAAAGAACACGGCCTCTATTGCAAAAGAGCGTCTGCAAATTATTGTGGCGCATGAGCGAGGCAAACGCGAACAACCTGACTACCTGCCTCAACTGCAGCAGGAAATACTGGATGTTATCCGCAAATATGTGAATGTCGGCCAGGATCATGTTCATGTACAGTTAGACAAAAATGAAGATTGTTCGATACTCGAACTGAATATTACACTACCCGAAGATTGACAGCCTATAAGGTGAATACGCTGTCAGCAAGGGTCTGAAAAGGCCCTTGCGCGCCTGAAAGCGATGCATTCACCGAGGAAAGACAAACCCCATGAATCATTCAACGCCCACCGAAGCCCAAGCCATGCTTGCAAAAGATATCATGACGCCGCACATCAAATCTGTGCCCCAATCCTGGACCATGCAGCATTTTGCGAACTTTCTTTCTGAAAACAATATCTCTGGCAGCCCTGTCACCAACGATGCCGGAGAACTGATAGGCATTGCAACACTTAAAGATATTGCGGATTTTCATTTAAATTCCGTCAGTGAAAATTATGACGCCAAACTTAACGAAGAAGAACGCCTGGAGGCACGCCGACTCCGGATGATGATCTTTGAAGGTATGGCTAAACTGCCCGTCGAAGTCGGCGATATCATGACCCCGATTATTTTTTCTGTTGATGAACAAACAAAAGTTGTAGATGTTGCTAAACTTATGATGAAAGAACACTTGCATCGTGTGTTTGTGAAAAAAGGAGAAACACTAACCGGTATAATCACCACCTATGACTTGTTGAAAGTGATCGCCGACGGGAAGTGAATCTTGCTACCTCTCGCATAAGAGCCTTGACCTCGCTCTTCGGGGCGTTTCGCTTTCTAAACATCAGCTTATCGCTTAGCTGCTTGCCCCTATGGAGCAGTGAGTAAATAATCTTTTTATGGCGCAGTAGAGGCAGCATTATGGCGAGAAAAAAGAAAGATAAACGTGTGTACGTCCTGGATACCAATGTGCTGATGCATGAACCTGAATCCATATTCAAGTTTGAAGAGCACAGTGTTTTTCTTCCCTTAAGAGTACTCGAAGAACTGGATGGCCATAAACGCGGCCAGAATGAAATTGCCCGAAATGCACGTCAAGCGCATCGTTATCTCGACGAACTCCTCTCTAAAATTGACATCAGTGAACTAGATAAAGGCATCGAACTTGGTTCCGGTGGACGCTTGTTTTTCCAGACATTTCAGAAAGACCGGGCGCAAGTAGCAGACAACGAAATCATTGAAGCGACCAAACATATACAAGCCGATACCCTCTGGCAGGACCATACGATCATCTTGGTCACCAAAGATATCAACATGCGAATCAAAGCCAGCGTCCATGGTTTAATTTCTGAAGATTACCGCAATGATCAGGTCGCCAATATCGGAGATGAATTACTCTTTGGCGGGCAGATCGAAATAACCGATGACATGTGGCAGGCCGAAGGTGTCAATGTCAAAGTAGATCGTGAAGAATCACCTGACTTTGGTAGCGTGATCATTTATCGGGTGACAGCTCCCTGGGTATTGAACTGGCCACTTAATGCGCATATCTTTTCCGAATCCAGCAGTAACAGCAATTTCCGTGGCATCTTGCGCTCCATTAACGAACACACCGCAAACATCGAAATATTGCCTGATTATGAGAAACAATATCATTGCTGGGGAATTCAGGCCAAAAACAAAGAACAGAATTTTGCGCTTTCCGTATTAACCGATCCAGAGATTGATTTTGTCACCATAGCCGGCGATGCCGGAACCGGTAAAACCTTGCTTACACTCGCCGCCGCGTTGGATCTTGTATACGAAGACAAGTTATATGATGAGATTATCGTCACTCGAGCAACCGTCCCTTTAGGTGAAGAAATCGGTTTTTTACCGGGCGAGGAAGAAGAGAAACTGGAACCCTGGATGGGGGCCGTATTTGATGCACTTGAAACCCTCAGCTCAAACCCGAGTGACAGCCATATCGAGAAACGCTCGAGTGTTGAATTTCTCAAAAACAAAGTAAAAATCAAGAGCGCCTCGTTCATGCGGGGCAGAAGCTTTTCTCATAAATTCTTTTTGATCGATGAAGCTCAAAACCTGACTTCTGCTCAAATGCATGGCTTGATTTCGCGCGCGGGCCCGGGCACCAAAGTCGTTGCCATCGGTAACCTGAAACAAATAGACACGCCTTATTTAAGTGCCTCTACCAGCGGCTTCAGCTTTGCCATAGATCGTATGCGTAACTGGCAACATTATGCCCATATCACGCTACAAAGTGTTGAAAGGTCTCGCCTGGCAGATTATGTCGCCGCGCACTTCTCAGATTAATAGTGAGATGAACTGGCATCTACATCGAGCGTGCGGAAGTAAATGAAACCGGTGTTTCTGAGCACAGCAAAGCTCAGGATTTGTGTGCGCGGCATTCAATCAGTAACACCGGCTTAGCTAAAACAAATACGCCAATCCCAGTGACAGACCAAAGGTATTCGCATGTGTGATATCAAATTGATCGCTTGTTAGTGTAGGCGAGCTAATTAGAATATTTAAAACGGCCTATAAAGAACTGAAGAAGGTAGCAATATTTTTAAGCTCCTTATCCCGTTTTGTTTATTCTCGTGCATAAGTGCAAAGCGTGGGCATTTGCTTGCGCCTTAATATAACGTTCTACACAGCGCAAACTTTCCTCATCGGCCATGGCCAGTA
>JBFHPN010000007.1:0-15860 GCA_041592735.1 Oleiphilaceae bacterium
ATGTGCACTCTGCCACTGTTGACCCCAAACACTTCGATGACCGCAGTTTTGTCAATGTAGACAGTGATGTGTGTATTATTCCGCCTAACTCTTTTGCCTTGGCTCGAACGGTTGAATATTTCCGTATCCCCAGAAGTGTATTAACGGTTTGCCTGGGCAAATCCACCTATGCACGTTGCGGTATCATCGTGAATGTCACGCCGCTGGAGCCGGAATGGGAGGGGCATGTGACGCTCGAGTTTTCCAACACCACCACCCTGCCTGCAAAAATCTACGCGAACGAAGGCGTTGCGCAGATGTTATTCTTTGAGTCAGACGAACTCTGTGAAGTGAGTTATAAAGATCGTGGTGGTAAATATCAGGGGCAGCGCGGTGTAACGCTGCCGAAAACCTAACGAGAAACGGGGCTTAATGAGCCACCACAGTACTGAGCAGGAAGGCGTCATCAAATTTCATGTTGAATTTGATACCCTTCCGATTTTACTTGATGGCTTTAATGCGGTTCTCTCACGCCTGAATATTCAACGTTCAAAATTAAAACAGGTCGGTTTACTTGGGCAAGAGCCAGGCCGGTATGGCGGTGATGGCTTCGGAAATATCTCTGTCCGTATTGATGCACGGCGGTTTCTGATAAGCGGCAGTCAAACCGGCCATCTTGAGCATCTCTCTGCTACCGATGTGTCCCTGGTAACGGGTTTCGATGTCCAGCGTAACCAGCTCCAGGCTGAGGGTTTATGTCTGCCGTCTTCGGAATCGATGACGCATGGTGTCGCATATAAAGCGCTTTCTTCAGCCATGGCTGTGGTGCATGTTCATTCACCGGATATCTGGGGCAATGCTGATCATTTATCTTTGCCGGCAACGGCCCGCGATATTCCATATGGTACGCCTGAAATGGCTCAGGCGGTCAGTGATTTACTGAGCCGAGAGGCGGAAACTCAAAAAGACAGCGTACATGGGGAAAAAATAGCGCCATCCGTCATTGTTTTTGTGATGAAAGGTCACGATGATGGCGTCGTTGCAGTAGGACCTGAAATAGAAGCCTGTACCCAGGCTTTACTTGAATATTTGAATATAGCGATTGAGCATCAGAGAGCCGGAAAATGAATAAACAGAAGTTTTTAAAAAGCTTGCAGTCCCTGGCGGGCTGGCGTGAAAGAGCCTTTATTCTGGCGCTTGCAGAAAGAGCATCACCCAATGCCGCCTTGTTTTTTGAGAATACAGATATTTCAGAGCTGGATGAGAAACCCAATTTGCCAGAAGCCTTTGATGCCATGTGGCAGCATCTGATATTGCAACCTGATGAAGATGCCATTGTCGAATGTCTCGACAGTATTGTGGAATGGCGAACCTTGACGGAAGATGCCGAAAGCTACGGTGCAATGCCGGCGGCAGATTGTCTGGATATTGCTGAACAGGCCTTGCTATCAGGTATAAATGAAGATAAAAGGCGAGCACTTGATGCCAGCCAGCGATCACTGGGGACAATTACCCAATTTATTGAATTTTCTGAGGGTGAGGGGCTTGAGGAAAATGCTTTAATTAAACTATTTGACCGGCATCCCTTGGTCGCCAGAGAATTTTCTTTCCAGGAAGAGTTAAATGACATGTTGCGTAGTGCAACACATCCGGGTGAAGAACTAATAAAAGACTTGCGTTTGCTGGCACAAGACGAGGGTTTGAGTAACATCGGTATCAGCATTGATGATTAAAACGGATGACTGACACGAATGACAAAAAACCATGAGGGTTTAAGCCGTTACCTCTAGTGTCTGATGTTTCAGAATAACTTTAAAAATATCTGACTTGGTGACAATGCCTATAATTCGGCCGTTCTCACTGACGGCAATAGCATCCAGACCATATTCAAGCATTGCCGAGCCTAGATCCGATATTTCGGTTTCTGGGTGAGTCGAAAGCAAATTCTCAGCACAAAACTGCGTGAGCAGTATTTCCCCGGGGTGTTGTGTCAGATCAGCTTGAGTGATCAGATTCATCAAAAAGGGGGTGATGACTTTGTCTGAAAGCAGGCCGCAATACTGAAATTGGTCGTTGAGTACGACCAAATGGCGAATTTCATGCTGTAGCATGAGCTTCCAGGCAGTTTCCAGGCTCTGATCCTGAAAACTATGAATAACCGGCCGACTCATAATATCCTTAACTTTTCCCAAACTGATCGGGCTGGCCTGGTTATGGTCTTTGTAGGCGTTAATGGCTTTTCGTTGTTGCCCGGGGGATTGTTCTCGTTGCTTCTGATGTTCCGGTGGTTGCGGCGGATATTTGAAATCGTCAGGATTGCTGTCTTTTTTGTCGTGAATAGCCTTCCCAGGATTCACCTCAGGCGTGGGGTTGATTTCCCTGACGCGGAATTTCCGATCAAGCGGGGTCACTATACCGTGATTAACATCATGTACAAAAAACACCGGCATGGCTCGCACCTTAGGAGTAATGGTCTGCTATTTACAAAGATAATAGCTTGATCATAGACTTGTTTTAACGCTGACTGCAATAATTCGTGTGTATCATCATTGATATGATGCTTCAAGCAGTGAATTGACTTGCATCAATGCGGAATAATGTTGATGCGCATAAGCTGAGAACATCAACTTATTCACAAGGTTTCAAACCCTATCAGGACATTTACAGGAGAGAACAATGTCTTCACATCAAGAAAAGATTGCAAAACTGGCCAGCAAATTAGAAGAATGGGACTATAAGCTGGATCGTCTGGAGCATCGCGTTAAAGATTTACCCGATGAAATCAAAGAAAAAACCGAGGCAAAATTCGATCAGCTCAAGAAATACAGAGAAAAGTTGAAACAAAAGGAGCAGGCCTTTATTGATGCTTCCGAGCATGCAGTGGATGAAATAGAAGAATCCATAGAAGATATCTGGGATACGTTCAAACTACTGTTTGAAGATGTTGAAGTAAATACCAAGGTTGAAGGTTTGTAAGCCTCTTTATTGACCCAACGAAAAGCAAAAGCACCTGTTCAAGGTGCTTTTTTATTTTCTATTACATAACAAGGGGAGTACTGCGAGCCGGGGAGTTTCATGCGCCCTTGCGCAACAAACGAAGCGAGTAGTCTGTCTAAGGCATCCATTAATCTTGGATCTCCTGTTAATTTGTAGGGCCCGAATTTTTCGATGGCGCAAATACCGCTTTCTTTTACATTTCCGGCCACAATACCCGAAAACGCTCTTCTCAGATTAGCGGCTAACTCATGAATAGGCTGATTATGATGGAGTTGCAGGGCTGCCATGTTTTCATGAGTGGGTTCAAAAGGATGTTGAAAATCCGGGTAGATTTTCAAATTCCAATTAAAGTAAAAGGCATCATTTAAGGCCCGTCGATGTTTATGAATGTCGGCTGTACCCTGGTGCATGAGCCTGGCAACCTGGCTGGGATCATCGAGGACGATCGTATATTTCTGCTGGGCTTCAAAGCCCAAGGCATCACTGATGAACTGATGAAGTTGCTGGAAATAGGCTTCTGCTGATTTTGGCCCGGTTAAAATGACAGGAAAAGGTAAATCCTGATTTTCGGGCGCAAGTAAAATGCCGAGTAAGTAAAGTAATTCTTCAGCAGTGCCCGCACCTCCAGGGAAAATGATGATCCCGTGAGCCATGCGTACAAATGCTTCCAGGCGTTTTTCAATATCCGGTAAAATAATTAACTCGTTAACAATCGGGTTAGGTGCTTCGGCCGCAATGATGCCTGGTTCAGTAATGCCCAGAAAGCGAGAGTTTTTTACCCGTTGCTTGGCGTGAGAGATGGTGGCACCTTTCATTGGCCCTTTCATGGCGCCGGGCCCACAGCCTGTGCAGATGTTCAAACGTTTCAAACCAAGGGCATGCCCGACTTCCTTCGTATATTTGTATTCTTCATCCGATATTGAGTGCCCACCCCAGCAGACTATCATATTGGGAGGCTCGCCCGCCCGGAAGGCCTGGGCGTTTCGAAGCAAGTGAAATACATAATCTGTCATGTTCGCGGAGTCATCCAGTTGCGGTTCCAGACGCTGGCACTCTGTTGCCGAATAGACAATATCGCGCATCGCGCTGAATAGCATTTCACGACAGGATGTGATCATTTCTCCATCAACGAATGCATTGCTGGGCGCATTGATCAGATTTAATTTAATGCCTCTATCCTGCTGAATGATTTCAATTTCAAAATCAGGATAGGCTTCCATGATGGATTTGGCATTATCGTTTTCCGAGCCTGTGTTCAGAATGGCCAGGGCACACTGACGGAAGAGTGAATACAAGCCATGCTCGCCAACTTGCTTGAGCTTTTCAACTTCGAGTTGTGAGAGGATTTCCAGGCTTCCTCTGGGTGAAACAGAGGCATTAATAGTGCGTGACGTGTTCAGAGTATGACGCTCCCGAATGGATGACTTTAACAAAGGTAAGCTTAGTATAGTTTACCGTGTGTTAAAGTTTAAACTGTCATACTGAGCGTAAACTATTCAATCATCGACAGAACAATTGCATATAATCCGCACTGCTGCGCAGCATAAATACGGCTTCGGGAGGCAGATTGTCCCACTCCAGGCTGTCTAGCAGGTTTTTCACTTGCAGGCCCAGATCGGTATCGCCTTCAATGACCAGGTCGCGTTGGAAAAACAGGGTGTCCGGGTCTTCTTTCTGGGCGGCAAGTAATGCAAAGCTTTTTAAATTGCCGCGAATGGATACATCAAATGTACCGTGTTTCTTCGTAAGAACTTTGTTTTGCGGATCACAACTGAAATACCAGTTGAGATCGGCATCATTGATTGAAATATTCAACCATTTGTTTTGCAGGAAATTCAAGTCGCCTGCCTCTAGTGCCGGTTTAAAGACCACGGCGAGCAGTTTTTTCAAGATTAGGCTTTGGAGAAGATAGGGGGCATGGCCAATAGGTTTTACAGCAAGCAGGGGAAGTTTGGGGAGCAGCTTTCTGGGGCTTGGGGGCAGTAAAGATGAAAGCACAAATGGTTTACTGGATGTATTTTCTATTGAAGACATGCTGCCTCTCTCTTCGTAAAAATCTCGTTAATCAGCTATTGAAAGGTCGGGCTAATCAGGCGCTATCAATATAGTTTTTTAGTGGGACGCTTAAAATACCCATCATGAGGGATGGAGCCGCGCCGCCTGTTTCTTCACAATAAGGCTCGTTTCATGTTGTCGTTTAGTTCTAAGCTAAGTAGCTTCAACTTACTCTCCGGCCTTCACCAAGGACCGAATGTATGGAATTAGTATGTCCGGCAGGTAGTTTGCCTGCCTTAAAAAAAGCAGTCGATAGCGGGGCCAGTGCCGTCTATGTCGGCTTGAAAGATGAAACCAATGCCCGACATTTTTCGGGTTTGAATTTCAAAGAAGACGGTGTTTCGCAGGCACTTGATTATGCCCGTAACAAAGGTGTCAAATTATTTGTCGCGGTGAATACCTATGCCCAGCCAGAAGGTTTTCATAAATGGCAGCATGCCGTAGATATGGCGGCAGACTTCCAGGTAGATGCCTTGATCTGTGCCGATATGGGTGTGCTGGATTATGCCGCTACACGTTATCCTGATTTGAATCTGCATTTGTCGGTACAAGGTTCGGGAACCAACAGTGCCTCTCTGCAATTCTATAAAACGCATTTCAATATCAAGCGGGCTGTTTTGCCCAGAGTGCTTTCACTGAAGCAAGTTGCTCAGGTTGCTCAAAAGTCGCCAGTCGAATTAGAAGTATTTGCCTTCGGTTCGTTGTGTATTATGGCCGAAGGGCGCTGTTACTTATCCTCTTATCTGACGGATCAATCACCAAATACCTGTGGCGCTTGTTCGCCAGCACAGTTTGTTCGCTGGGAAGAAACAGACAAGGGCCTGGAGTCACGTTTAAATAATGTATTGATTGATCGCTACCAAAAAGATGAGAAAGCCGGTTATCCAACGCTCTGTAAAGGGCGTTTTGAAGTAGAAGGGCGCACTTACAATGCCTTGGAAGAACCGACTAGCCTGAATACCATCGGGCTGATTCCGGACTTGCATAAAATAGGCATCAAGGCCGTCAAAATTGAAGGCCGTCAGCGTAGCCCTGTCTATGTCGAACAAGTCGTCTCTGTTTGGCGCAAGGCGCTGGATGCCTATCAGGCAAATCCTGAGAATTTTACAGTGAAAGCGCAATGGTCTAAACCACTGGCAAACGTATCAGAAGGGGCTCAAACCACTTTGGGTGCCTATACCCGTTCCTGGCAATAGTTACGATTTGGAGAAAGTGATGAAACTATCACTTGGCCCGGTGTTATTTTTCTGGCCTAAAACATATATTCTGGATTTTTATGAAAGTATGCTTAATAGCCCACTGGATACAATCTATCTGGGTGAAACCGTGTGCTCTAAAAGAAGAGAATTGCGCACGGCGGAATGGCTGGAGCTTGCGAAACATCTGAGCGCATCAGGTAAAGAGGTTGTCTTGTCTAGCCTGGCCCTGTTGATGGCGGATTCAGAACTAAGCACCCTGAAAACCCTTTGTGATAATGCTGAAGTGAAAATCGAAGCAAACGATATGTCGGCGGTCCAGTTGCTTTCAGAGCGCAGATTACCCTTCGTATGTGGTCCCAGCATTAATATCTATAATGCCCGAACGCTGCAGCTGTTGCATAAACAGGGTGCCGTGCGTTGGGTCATGCCGGTGGAGCTTTCTGCCCAATGTCTGGACGGGATTCTGAGCGAAGCAAAAACATTGGGTTTCAAAGAGCATATTGAAACTGAAGTCTTCAGTTACGGGCACTTGCCCTTGGCATACTCCGCGCGATGCTTTACCGCGCGTTATCTGGACTTGCCAAAAGATGATTGTCGTTTCAGTTGCATTCAGTATCCAGAAGGCCTGCAGGCCAACAGTCAGGAACAACAGGCACTCTTTACCTTAAATGGCATTCAAACCCAGTCTGCCAGTATTTATAATTTGCGTCGGCAACTGCCTCAAATGGCTGATCTGGGGGTCGATGTGGTGCGCATCAGCCCTCGTTATGAAGGTACAGCAGACGTCATTCAATCTTTCAGTGAAACACTTAAAACACTGGGTAATGAGCAAGACAAGCAGACTATTCCCTTGCATGATCTGGATTGTAACGGGTTTTGGTTTGGTCAACCCGGGATGAATCGTATCAGCGACGAACAAATAGCGTCAGGCAGTTTATCTGCACGGCGTGGAGAAACATTTGCGTGTTAGTCGAGGAGCGGCCTTATCTTTCTTTTGGCCAGTATATGCAAAAGCTGGTCGGTGAGCATGTTCATAAACTTTCCTTAAATGCAGCCTTTACCTGCCCGAATCGTGATGGAACGAAAGGGATAGGGGGGTGTACCTTCTGTAATATCGCCTCTTTCAGCCCAAATGCTAAAACCCTGGAATCCATTGAATGGCAAATTCAGCAGGGGCAGTCGGTAATTGCCAAACGCACTGGGGCCAAAAAATTTCTGGCCTATTTTCAAGCATATACCAATACCTATGATGATGTGGCGAATCTCAAGGTTCTCTATGATCGAGCCCTGGCTATGAAGGGGGTGATTGGTTTATCGATTGGAACCCGCCCTGATTGTGTGCCCGATGAGGTGCTGGACTTATTAGTCGATTATCAAAACCGTGGGTATCTCATTTGGTTGGAATTGGGTCTGCAAAGTGCCTTTGATGAATCCCTGGCCAGGGTGAATCGCGGGCATGGCTGGGCAGACTATGAAGATGCCTGCCGACGTGCGCGTGCCCGAAACCTTAAAGTATGTACGCATTTGATTGTCGGGCTGCCAGGTGAGATCCCTTCAGATAGCCTGATTTCACTTGAGAAGGTGCTTGAGCTGGGGACCGACGGGGTTAAATTCCATCCTTTGCACATTGTTAAAGGCACGCAGTTAGCGCGGGAGTGGAAAGCCGGACGCTATCAGCCGGTGAGTCTGGATGACTATGTGTCAGTGGTTGTCGAGATGCTCAGACGCTTACCTGATGATGTGGTCGTGCATCGTCTTACCGGCACGGCATCAGCCAGCATGTTACTCGCCCCTGAGTGGTGTGGTAAAAAATGGCAAGTATTGAATGCTATTCATGCTGCCTTGCGCCAGCAAGTGGAGTAAACCATTCTGGTTTTATTCGCGCAGAGACTGCTGCCGCGACTGGTTATTGTTCAAATGTATCAATAAGGCTTTCGCTGCCTCAGTGCTGGAAAAGCCACTGCATTCTGTGATGACAAACAGTAAATACTCTTCCGCTTTGGCCAGATCCTTGAAATGAGTCACCAGCACCTGGCTCGCACTTAAATACAGAGAAGCAAGTGAATCTGAAGGCTTGAAGCGCTGATTGCAGCCTTCTGCCAGCCATACGACCAGCGCGTGCTTGTTGGCGCGCGCGAACTGTTTGGCAAGCTCACTGATCAAATCAATATTGTGTAAGCGGTATGCCGGGTCGTGCTTGCGCAGACGATAAAGCAGTTTGCTGGCTTCACGTACTTTTCCGCGTTCCAGCATCATGCTTAGAAAAAGTTCACTGTACCTGGTGAGTTTGACGAGATCATTCAATTCAGATAGCAATAAATATAATTGCTGTTTTGCCATACTGGCGTGCGGATTATGTTTGATTTGTCTTTCAAGTAAGGCGACAGCGTTAGAATATTGGCCGCTTTTTAACTGTAGCTCAAGTTCGCTGCTGGATTGTTTGCTTTGGGTGTCGCTGTTTGGGCCTGCATAGCGTGCTTCTGAGGTGTCTGATTTTTTTGGTGCACTTGCCAGTTTTTGAGATAGCTGCTGGTATACCTGCACATGACGTTGAAGAAGTATCAAAAAAAATACACTACTAACAGCGCTGCTAACGATTAGAGCTATAGGGGGGGAGGCAAGCTGATGGGTAAAATCTGTGATGATAAGCGCGCCAAAAAACATCATGAGAGTCTGCCAGCTTAACAGATACTTTTTGTGCGCCAGGGTTGCAAAAAGTTTCTTAAGACTAAAGCTGTCATGCGCAGAATATTGATGAATGATGGTCAGTAGCAGATAGGGTACCAGTGCGCTGATGATCAGCATGAGCAGGATTCCCGTAAACCAGTAAGTCTGATAGAAAACAAAAGCAGGTATTGAAAAAAGTGTGCCTAACGCCACACCAGCTTGTAAGCTTGTTTTTAAAGTCGGCTGTCCGGAGGCATTTTTAGAGCGTGGCTGCTTGCGTTTGCGAATGCTTGCGGCTCGATTATCAGAATAAGCCTTGGAAAAAGTCAGGAGTCGTCCATAATGGAAACAAGTAAAGAATACGGCCGCCTGATTCAGTAAATAAAGTAGTGGCAAGGGTAATTTTGTAAGAACAGAAGCCGCTGCAAGAAGGGTTACAGCGGTGACCAGTAAACTAATTGGCCCTGTGAATAGATAGTGGCGTAACAATACAGACTCGCTTTCCATCGAGGCCTGGCTGTCCAGCAGGGACATGGCACAGCCGCAGAGCGGACAATCAGCATGAAGACTGCGGGCAGGATGCTGATTGACGATGGCTGTGCACGCATGGTCGAACAAGCGATGACATCCTGAGCACTGCCACCTGGCGGGTGAATTAGGGTGAAAATGACAAAAATGATCCACAAAATTTCCACAGAAAAAAGTCAGTGATAGTTTATTATAATAAATACCCGGTAATGGCAACTAATTGCCAAAAGAAATAGCGTTTGAACAGGATATAATCACGTGACACAAAATGAACAGAATACGATACAGCCAGGGCGCTTATACATTGTTTCTGCGCCGTCTGGCGCAGGTAAAACAAGTTTGGTCGCCGCGCTCTTGAAAGCCGACCCACGCATCGAAGTGTCAATATCTCATACCACCAGAGCCCCCAGGCCGGGTGAGCAGGATGGCGTTAATTATCACTTTGTGGATGTAGCCACATTTGAAGCGCTGGTGGCTGAAAGTGCATTCCTGGAGCATGCCCGTGTCTTTGATAATTTTTATGGGACGTCTCGCCAATGGATTGAGTCGCGCCTGGCCATTGGGCAAGATGTGATCCTTGAAATTGATTGGCAGGGCGCGCAGCAGGTCAGGAAGTTAATTCCTGATGCGCTGAGTATTTTTATTGTTCCGCCTTCAAAAGACGTCCTCAGGGCACGTTTGACCGCGCGCGGGCAAGATAATGAAGCGGTGATCGCACGGCGCATGGCTGATGCTGCTTCAGAAAGCAGCCATTTTTCGGAATATGATTATCTGGTGGTGAATGACGTATTCGACAGCGCATTAGCAGACTTGATTGCAATCTTCCGGGCGCAGCGATTATTAACGACCCAGCAGGCAGGCCGCTATACAAAATTATTAACGGATCTCTTGTCTTCTTAGAGCGCTTCTCGTAATATGCCCGGTCAGTTTTTCATTACCGGGGTAAAATTTAATGGCTAGAGTCACTGTCGAAGATTGTTTAGAGCACGTTGAAAACCGTTTCGAGTTAGTTATGTTATCGACCAAGCGTGCCCGTCAGTTAGCAAATGGTGGTAAAGAACCCTTTGTTGACTGGGAAAATGATAAGCCAACCGTTGTTGCCTTGCGTGAAATAGCCGCGGGTTTAATCAATAATGATGTGATCAAACAACAAGACCTTACCTGATCAGCTGAGTGATATTGATGCAATGATGCACATCATTGGCTGGTATCCCTCAGAAGTGAACTAAAATAGTGCTTGAAAAGCCCGCTCTCACCCCCTTAATATAGTGAGAATCCGGAAAGCTGAATCTAATCCGTTCAGCTTTTTTTTTGCTTCCAAAAACCACGTCTTATGCTTGCGCACGGTGTATGGTTTGGTCGTCATTCGTTTCATTCTCATAAAAGCAGATTAAGCAGATATAACTTAATGGAAACCCTGGTCGAAACGCTCAAAAGCTACTTGGACGATAGCAAAATCGAAAAGGTTGTGCGTGCCTATGAGTTCGCTAAAAAAGCGCATGAAGGGCAATTCCGACGCAGTGGTGAACCCTATATTGTGCATCCGGTAGCGGTAGCAAAAATACTCGCAGGCATGCATATGGATCATGAAACACTGATGGCTGCGCTTCTGCATGATGTGATCGAAGATACCGCTGCCAGCAAAGAGCAATTAACGGCCGAATTCGGGCCGGCTGTCGCCGAATTGGTAGATGGTGTAAGTAAGCTCACTCAGATCGAGTTTAAATCCAAAGCCGAAGCGCAGGCCAGCAATTTTCAGAAAATGACGCTGGCGATGGCGAAGGATATACGGGTTATTCTGGTGAAGCTGGCGGATCGTTTGCACAATATGCGCACACTTGGCCCTTTGCATTATGAAAAACGCCGCCGAATTGCGACTGAAACGCTTGATATCTATGCCCCCATTGCTAACCGGCTAGGGATCAACAATATACGCGTAGAGCTTGAAGATCTTGGCTTCTCGGCCTTATATCCAATGCGTTCCAAGTATATTCGCAAGGCCGTGCAAAAACTTCGCGGTAATCACAATGAAATAATTCGTGATATTCAAAAACGCCTGGAAGAGCGGCTCACGCAGCGTGGTCTTAAAGGTGAAATAATTGGCCGGGAAAAGCATCTCAACAGCATCTATAAAAAGATGAAATACAAGCATAAATCATTTCATGAAATCATGGATGTCTATGCATTTAGAATCATCACTGAAACGGAAGATGATTGTTACCGTGTATTGGGTGCGGTGCATAGCTTGTATAAACCCCTGCCGTTTCGATTCAAAGACTATATCGCTGTGCCCAAAGTAAATGGTTACCAGTCTCTGCACACGACCTTATTTGGGATGCATGTTAATATCGAAATTCAAATCCGCACTAAGGAAATGGATGAACTGGCTGATTTTGGTATTGCCGCTCACTGGCAGTATAAAGATGAGTCAGATTTGGCGCTGGCCAATCAAAAGCGTATTGATCGCTGGCTGACAGGCCTTAAGGAAATGCGTGAACGGGCGCATGATTCAATGGAGTTCATAGAGCACGTCAAAATTGATCTGTTCCCGGATGAAATTTATGTGTTCACGCCCAAGGGTGCCATTTTGGAATTGCCTGCTGGTGCAACACCTATAGATTTTGCCTACAGCATACATACAGATATAGGGCATGCCTGTGTGGCCTGCCGGATTAACAAGCAGTTGGCACCGCTTAGTGAGCCATTACAAAGTGGCCAGACGGTGGAAATTGTTACCGCACCAAATGCTAAACCAAGCAGAGCCTGGTTGAATATTGTGACCACCGGGAAAGCAAAAAGCAGTATCAGGCACTTCCTCAAAGAACAGCAGGAAGTTCAGAGTCTGGAGCTGGGGCGTCGTTTGCTGGAAAAATCGCTTAATGGTATTCAGGCAAGCTGGAAAGATATTGGCGAACAACAAATCAACAAGGTATTGGTGCATAACAAGGTAGAAACCGTAGAGGCACTGTTAAGAGCAATCGGGTCGGGTCTGAGAATGCCCTACATAGTGGCGCGCCAGCTGGTTTCCGACAACCATCCTGATATTGCTGAAACAGAAGCTTTTGCAACCGATACTAAGGTTCTGATTAAGGGTACCGAAGGCATGCGGCTTTCATTTGCCCATTGTTGTTATCCCATTCCGGGTGATCCGATTGTCGGGCTGGCTGATATTGATTCTGGTTTGGTGGTCCACGCGGCGTCTTGTCAGAAGGTGCTGACGATTCAGGATAACTTCTCGCAAATGCATTTATCCTGGGTGAAAGATATCACCGACGAATTTACCGTTGAGATTCGCGTGGAACTGGAACGCCAGAGAGGTATCATTGCAGAATTGGCCGCAGCGATTACGCGCGCCGAAGGTAATATAGAGCGCATAGGCGTCATTGAGCAAAATGCCAAACTGAGCGTGGTCAGTGTGGTGCTTCATGTGCAGGGTCGTCGTCATCTTGCGAAGGTGATGAAACGGGTCAGAGCCATTAAGGCAGTAGTGCGACTCTATAGGGTGATTTCCAAATAATCAGAAGACATGATGAGGCAAGCATGAGTAATCGATCTACTGTTCAAACCGATGGCGCCCCAGCCGCTATTGGTACCTATTCCCAGGCCGTAAAAGTCGGCGATACCGTTTATCTTTCCGGGCAGATTCCCTTGGTGCCGAGTACTATGGAATTAGTTGAGGGCGGCATTGAGGCGCAAATAGAGCAGGTGTTCAAGAATCTTTCAGCTGTATGTGAGGCGGCAGGAGGGGCTTTGCAGGATATCGTCAAGTTGAATATCTTTTTGACTGATTTGCAGCATTTTGCAAAAGTGAATGAAATTATGGCGAGGTATTTTACCCAGCCTTATCCCGCAAGAGCGGCTATTGGTGTAGCCTCTTTGCCACGTGGTGCCCAGGTTGAAATGGATGGAGTGCTGGTTCTTCTGAATTAACCTCGCAGGCTTTGTCATTTTCCTGATACATAGCTCTTCCCACAAGCGCGTATTCAGTACGCGCTCACCTTATTAGTGCTTATAAGTTCACATTCTCATTTGAAAAAAATTGCTAATTGAGAAAAGCTCCGCACATTTCTGAAATAAGGCCTTTTCTTGGTGCTTAAGCTATCGGCTTGCATAAAATTGGTGCAGGTATTTTGTGACTGGTCGCGTCTAAAATACAATATTGTATGATTAACATACTGAATTTATTCAAGATATTTTTTGTGGCACAGTCAGTGCAATTACATAGTACAACTTATTAAAACGGGCTTATTGCTCAATTCCATAAACCTTTGGGGGTTCTTACTATGTTAAAGAAAAAAATGTCTTCACTACGCATTGCGGCTCTAGGCCTAGCGGCTTCTGCTTCTTTGATGGCAGCACAGCAGGCAGTGGCTGAGGTTGAAGTTGCAGCATCCGCTGCCGTTGCAAGTGCATACTTATGGCGTGGTACAGATTTAGGCGGTGGCTCACCGGCTGTTTCTGGCGATATTACTGTCAGCACTGCGGGCGCTTATGCAGGTATTTGGGGTAGTAGCGGAGATTCTGCTTTAGGTTCGGAATATGATTTATTTGTAGGCTATGGCGGATCTATTGAGGATTTTTCTTTCGATATTAGCTTGTGGGCGTATACCTATCCTGGTAATGATGAATTAGATACTTTTGGTGATGCCAGCGATCTGGTGATTTCACTAGGATTTGGACCCGCGTCTTTCACTTATTATGATAGTCTTCAGGACGGCAGAGCGTATTACACATTATCTGCCGGTTATGAGCAGTTTACCGGCCTGGTTGGATATCATGATGAAGCAGGTGATGATGACACCTATACTCACATTGATCTGAGTTATGCTTATAACGATAACTTAAGCTTTACCTTGAGTAAAATCGTTGATTTAGATGATGGTTCAACGATGGCATCGGATGATGACACTTTATTCGTTGTATCATATTCATTACCGATTGAAGTTAAATAAGCGAATTTATTTCTCTCCTAAATGCCCCTTAAATGGGGCATTTTTCGTTTAAGGGCGTTGTGCCCTGTCATCTGCGTGAATCTTTTGCTGAATCCTTTGATTTTGATTACGATAGCCGATCTTTAAAGGCCTTCGGGCTAACTGTCTTCGTCAGGAACTTTATATGGATGCACGTTATCAAGCACTTTGTCAGTGGGTCGCAGCGCAAATGCAATTGGATCAAGTCGAATTGTCTGTGGTTTCCGGTGATGCCAGTTTCAGACGCTATTTCCGTTTAAAACTGGGAGATAAGAGCTGGATTGCAATGGATGCTCCTCCGGAAAAAGAAGACTCAAGTAGTTTTGTCGCGATAGCTCGCTATTGTTTTGATCACGGGCTTCGCGTGCCAGAGATTATTGCACTGGATCTGCAAAAAGGCTTTTTGTTATTAAGTGATTTTGGGCAAACCCTGCTACTGTCGAAGCTTAATGCGGTAGCACCCGATCTCTCTCAGGGCCAACATTATTATGCCAAAGCCTTGCAGGTATTATTGCACTTACAAGCGCTTTCACCAGAAAATTGTGCATTGCCCCGCTATGATGCGGCCTTACTTCAGCGCGAAATGTCTTTATTCACGGAGTGGTTTCTGGGGGCAAAATTAAAGTTATCCCTCTCTGAAGAAGAAACCCAGGCGGTGAAGCAAGTTTTTGATTTTTTAACGGCAAGGGCGCTGGCTCAGGAGCAGGTGTTTGTTCACCGGGATTATCACTCGCGTAATTTGATGATCTGCGAGGATGATGGCTTAGCAGTGCTGGATTTTCAGGATGCTGTAAAAGGCCCGCTTACGTATGATCTGGTCTCACTCTTAAGGGACTGTTATATCGTCTGGCCCGCTGATGCGGTTACGCAATGGTGTAAGGATTATTATGCAGCATTGCCGGAACAGGCTTTTTCAGCTACGCGTGAAAGAGGCTTCTTGAGCTTTAAGGATGACTTTGATCTGATGGGCTTGCAACGGCATATTAAGGTTGCGGGTATCTTTTCACGTTTATCTTTGCGTGATGGCAAACATGGCTATTTACGCGATATCCCCTTGACGCTGAATTATATTGTATCGGCCATTCATGATTTGTTATCGCGCTCACCTGAACGCTATCAAATTTTGCAGCCCTTACTCGTCTTGATTGAGCATAAGGTGTTGCCCCTCGTGGCTGCGCCGGAATTTTATCAGGTGGCATAATTCGGTTTAAGAGGAATTTCAATGAAAGCCATGATTCTTGCTGCAGGCTTGGGTACTCGCATGTTGCCCTTAACGGCAAATACACCAAAGCCGCTGTTAAGGGTGGGTGATCGTTATTTGATTGAGTTGCATCTGGAAAAGTTATCGAAGGCGGGTATCTCAGATGTTGTCATTAATACCCATTGGTTAGCCGATCAAATCCCAGTTGCACTAGGCAAGGGTGAAAAGTGGGGGTTGAGTATCCATTATAGCCACGAGCCCATA
>JBFHPN010000008.1:0-14880 GCA_041592735.1 Oleiphilaceae bacterium
AACCAGCGCCTGCTTAAGCAGTTCCAGTTTTTTGGGACCTAAGCCTTTAACCTGCTTAAGGGTTTTTAAATCCGCAAATGGCTGCCCGGCAACAAGATGCTCTGACAACTGATTTGGAATACCTTTAATGGCGGACAATTCCGACTGGGTCGCTCGATTTAGTCTGGCGAGAAAACCCGCATCCTGATTCTTTATAGCCTTAGTTTTCATAGCGGGCTTTTTAGCGCTGATGGCCTTGCTCTTTGAGGTTAGCGCCGGCGTAGTTTCTGTCACAACAGGATGCAACACTTGTTGTTCTACCACATGTTCAGGGGCTGTTTTTTTCAGCTCTGCACTCGGGGCCTCAACTTTTGGAGAGGCCTCAAACGCCAGATGCAAGACCTTGGCTTTTTTACTTTCTAGTTTACTTTCTAAGTTATGAAGCGTTGCCGGAGCCTGATAATAGGTATGTGCAAAATTAACATAATCACGGGTCACGTAAGCCTGACCATCCCACTCTCTCAGCATCAATACCAGATTCCATGTTCCTTCTGGAGGCGCACGGAAAATCAAGTCATAATGGCCATTAAAAATACTGTGCTGGCTGTTGATTTCACCGATTGTGGTCGCCGCCAGACAAGAACCATTAAAACCACCTCCCTGATAAGAACCAGGCAATGCCCAGAGCTCAATCGCTAAGGTTCCGCTCAGGATACCGGGTTCAGCCTGGTTTGAAATTTCATCTATTTCTATCAACACGCGATCCTGCCGTATGGCATATTTAATGGCGCCTTTTAATAACAATTGATTTGTGAATAGTTCGGGGGATGTATATGCATGGTTCATGATCAGGTCTCTGCAGGTAAAAAAAGTTATTTAAAGCTAGCAGAGCTTTACGAAAAATAAAGATCAATTGAACAATTTTCATACAATTTTATTTCATTGACCTAAGCCACTCCAGAAAACATTCAACACCTGTATATAAGCAGCCGACAGTTATACGTGTGCTTGAGGAACGATACCTGCGTCCGCATCAAGAGGAATTAATTCTTCTAAGCTCTTGTTTGCCAAAATCACTTGTACTAGACTCTGAGAGTCGGCAATAAGGAATTTGCTGTTTTCCCCTTTGCAGTTTGCCCCCGTTCACACTGAATACTCATGTTATTTTAGGTGTTTACCTACTGTCGTTGCGCTGTTGAGCTCTGCTGTTTCAGTTACCGTCTTAAGACTTTCTGGAAATATGGAGATCGCCATGAGTGTCGACGTTCCGCTCAATAACATCCGCATAAAAGAATTCCCGACTATCAATCTCGCCGGTGGCGTTGATTTTGATCTCGATGAAATCAGGATCAAAGAGCTCGCACCGATTAAGATAGGCATTACTGAACTACCCGATATTAACCTCAATGCCAAACTTGATCCCGTCAAGCTCACAACCGACAGCAAACTGGTGACAGACAATAAACTCACCACAGACAATAAACTGCAGACGGATAACAAACTACTCACAGACAACAAAGTAGTCACGGACAGCAAACTGCAGACCGATAATAAGGTCGATCTGGATCTGGATGTCCGCATCAAGGAACTGCCTCAAATAGATCTGCAATTCGGCTTGCGCCCGATGCGATTTCACTTCCCCATTAACTATCAATTTTGTCTGAAGCTCTTCGGGTGCAAGGTGTTTGAATTCAAAACCTGCGGTGAAGGAATGTTTATTGCTGAAGACTATCAAGCCAAATCTACCGAGAAATGCGATTAGGCTGGCAGGAGAAGCACGATGAAGGGATTTTTTTCAGGCGAGCCTGGTGCAGACTGGTACCTGGCTAAAGAAGCATATTCTTTCCGCGGAACGCCTAATAACTGCTGCGGAGAACTGATGTTTGTCAATAAATCTGATGCCAAACTTAAGGTCAAGGCACTCAAGGTAGAGCCTCCCGGACGAACCCGTAAAGACTGTAAACCTCTTGAGCCGGCGGATTTGTCACTGTCCCTGCGTTTGCCTGCTCACTCACAAGGCCGGGTTTCAGCATATTTGCAACTACCGGCAAGTACCCCACCCGGCCAGTATCAGACTCAGATTATCTGCGGTAAAGAGAAACATCCGGTTGATATCACCGTCACCGAATATCGAGAACTGGAAATAGAACCCGGGCATATTCAGGTCCGCGCCAATGCGGGTGAATCAGTGGAAATTAAGCTCTCATTTACGAACCACGGCAATACCATGATTGACCTGGGAGACGTCGGGATGATCTGGTTCAGAGAGCAAAACTGGATTGGACGTACACTCGTCTATGAATTACGTGAAACTGAACAGGACGCGTCTTATGAAGACTTTGCCACACGCTTACTGCATCGTTTTCAGGATGACATGATCTCACCCGCACGAATCATCTTTGAAGATAAAGAACCCTGCCATCTCGAAGCAGGGACGACGCTCAACCGAAGCGCAAAATTAACCGCCCCGACCGGAATAAAAAAAGGCCGGCATTATCTGGGGTTTATCAAGATCAACGAACAACGGATCTGGCTCGAATTATTTTGCACCGGAAACGCAAAAGTACCTGATAAAGAGCCATCAACCGACATTAAATAATAAAACTTAGCAAGCGCACACTGGCAAAAGGAGACTGCTTATGTATACCGACAATTGCTGTTCATCAGAGGTGGATTATCCTTGCCCGGAGGATCCACCATTTAAAACTTCCCCCTCCCTTTTGAGCTTATTACTGCTTCCTCCCAGGGCCTTAGCCGCTTCACTCTGCGGTGCGGCAGATATTTTCAAAAAAACACTGGAAGGTGGCTATCGTGATAAATGCGCATTATGCGGCGAGGATGGTTGCCACGAAGACTGTTGTAACATCCCTGAAACCTGCTGCCCCAGCCCCTATGTCTGCAAAATTAACTGGGCTGGCTGTCCTGGCGACACCCTCAGATATCATGTCCAGGTGACCAACACAGGAAAAATATCGCGTGAATTTAACCTCACCCCGTTAGCCTTTCCCTGCAGCGATGAGCGCCTGACGATAAGCCCGGATAAACAAACCCTTGAACCGGGTGAGTCATTCAATGCGGTGGCCAGCTTCACTATTCCGCAAACATTTGGTGGCGGACATTATGTGAGCCGGATCAAGGTCGCTGGTGCCTATGAGCAGTTCATCGCGGTATCTCTGTCAGTTAAGCCACACCAGCACTGTTGCTGCGTGATCGAACAAGGGGAAATCCCCACCCGTATAAAAGCGCATCATTGGTATCATCATTTTCAGTGCGAAGTACCCTGTTTTGAAGCGGTCCCTGCGCGCAAACCGGTTCCGGTTCCGGAAAGACCAGAGATCGGCACACCAGAACTAAAACCTGCGAGCAACAGGCCGGTGAAAAAAGGGAGCAAGACATGAAAGAGACAGACTCAATCCGACATCAATATGTGAACGTCAACGGTACACGTTTTCATATTGCCTCTTCAGGCCCAAATCCGGGTGAACAACCAGGCAGCCGGACATTTTTTTGTGTACATGGTTTCCCGGAAGGTTGGCTCGGCTGGCGCCCATTAATGCGAGCCATGCCAGATGCCTGCATTATCGCACCGGATTTACGTGGCTACCCTACTTCAGACCTCTCAGAGCAAGGCTATGATATTTTTAGCCTCACCGACGATATTCATGCCTTAATCCACGCAATGCACCTGGAAAAACCCATTCTGGTGGGTCACGACTGGGGAGGAGCACTCGGCTGGCTTTTTGCACATCGGTTTCCCCAGAGTATTTCTCAACTTGTGGTCGTAAACTGCACCCACCCGAAAACCCTGGTTCGTGCCGTGCTCACTTTTCAGGACTTCCAGACCTTGCGCATTCCCTGGGTCCCGCCGTTTCAAATTCCGTTTCTGCCTGAGTATCTCCTGACGACTCACATTGGGCGAAAACTACTTGAGCTCTCTTTCACCTTAAGAGAAGGCTCCAAAGGGAACATGGATACCGATCTGGTGCGGGAACTGGTTTACCGTTTTCAGGACGCCAGCAAGATGCGTGGGCCTGTGGAATATTACCGGGCCTTTGTGAAAACCTTGCTGCTTAAAAAAGAACGTCAACGACTTTACGCGCTTTACGATCAGGCGATTCCAGTCCCGGTAACCCTGGTATGGGGGCTTGAAGATGGCGCCCTATCCTCCAGGGTCGCGCAACAAAGTGCGCGTGATGCCGGCTGCGCTGTAGATTGGCGGCCGCTGCCGCATATCGGGCATTTTGTCGATCTTGAGGCACCCGAATTACTGGCGAAGGAGCTTTATCGCCTGCTACCACCCGTTGAACATGCCACCCAGGCTATTAAAGGCGACAAAAAGGCAGCACTCACGGCCGCCTAGGAGTTGGAAGGATGAAGAACAGCGACACAGCAAAACAACACCAATTTGATGTCGTAGTCATCGGCTCTGGATTCGGTGGTGCCATCACTGCCTGTCGCTTGGCTCAGGCAGGCCGGTCTGTGTGTATTCTGGAAAAAGGCAAACGCTGGAATCGTTTTGATTTTCCTCGTGGTCCGGGAGAAGTTTCCAGCCGTGCGTTAGCCGATGAACAGCAAGCTGATGCCGCAAAAGGTTTTATCGAATACCGGGCCTTCCGCAATATGGATGTTATTCAGGGCACCGGCCTGGGCGGCGGTTCTCTGCATTACTTTAATGTGCACGTTCAGCCACCGGCATTTATCTTTGAGCAGGATGCCTGGCCAGAAAGGGTCAAACTTCAGACGCTGTCGCCCTACTATAAACTAGCCGCCAATATGCTCGGCGCAAATGTCATTCAACCCACTTCGAACAGAGCTGTCCCCAAACGAACTACAGTGTTTGAAGATGCCGTTGAGAGCCTGGGATTAAAGGCCCAACGCGTGCCTATCTGTGTCAGGCTGGAAGATCAACACTCACCATCAGAGCCAAGCAAAGCCGGATGCGACCATTGCGGAAACTGTTTATTAGGGTGTCACTTACATGCCAAGAACACCCTCGACCTGAATTATATACCCCTTGCCGAAAAGCATGGGGCCGTAGTTTTAACGCAGCACGAAGCGATCAATATCAAACCCGACGCCCAAGGCTATTGTGTCAGTTGTATTGATCATACTTCAGATTCATCACACCCGTCTGACAGCACTAAACATATTCAGGCACATCAGGTGATTTTGGCTGCAGGAACACTCGGAACCAATGAGTTATTGCTCCGCTGCAAACAAACAAGCCGAACACTGCCGAGGCTATCACCTCAACTCGGCAAGCGATTTTCAGGTAATGGTGATTTCCTTTTTGCAGGCACGCATTATGACCGACGTATAGTTGAACCTGGCAGGGGGCCAAGCATTACCTCTGGAGTGGGTTTTAACAAAAACAATCAACAATATGTGTTTATTGAGGATCTGGGCTATCCGGATCCGTTCATCTGGTATTTCAACCATGCCATACCAACCTGGGGGCGATTCAAACGCGCCACCAGACAATTAAAACACTACCTCGGTGAAGCCTTGGGTACACGGCATAACTTCCAGATGGAGGACTTAATGGAAGGCGGCTTTATGACGAACTTCCTGCCTTATCTTGGCATGGGCACCGATGCCTCAGACGGTTGGTTCACGCTCGACAGCCATGGCCGGATCAGGCTGCATTGGTCGGTACGCAACAGCTTACCCATGTTCAAAGATATGATCAGACATATGCGAGACCTGAGTGAAGCCTCAGGCGGCCGATTCATTAACAGTGCCTTATGGAAAACACCCTTGTTGAAACTGCCGCTTAAAAAAACACTGACCGCTCACCCTCTGGGTGGTTGCGTAATGTCGGACTCGCCTCTGACGGGAGTCACCAATGACTGCGGTGAAGTATGGGGATATAAAGGACTATATGTCGCCGATGGCGCGCTCCTGCCTTCTGCGGTCGGCGTCAACCCTTCTGCCACCATCAGTGCTCTTGCAGAGCGCGTGGCCTATCAAATGATTCATCAACGCGAGCTTAATATGGATGAGGTAAACCTTGCTTATCGACAAACCGGAAGGGCTGACACCTCTGGTGCATCCGTTCAAACCCCTTAACCCCCAAATGGAGTTGCTATTATGACTACTCAA
This sequence comes from Oleiphilaceae bacterium, assembly GCA_041592735.1. Lineage (GTDB taxonomy): Bacteria > Pseudomonadota > Gammaproteobacteria > Pseudomonadales > Oleiphilaceae > PZPK01. The sequence continues at coordinate 6,082 of JBFHPN010000008.1, forward strand.
ACGCTAAGCCAAAAACCTGCAACATCGCCACTCACGAACACGTCGAAACGGCTTAAAGAGGCTAAAACAACGGCTTCAAGGCGGAAAACAACAAGCAAGGCGCAAACGACCAAACTCTCGGACAACACGTCGGAAACAGTTCAGAAATGGGTGAATCTGCCCCGGGAAGAACTCGACCAGATCTATAAAAATGCCAAATCCGGAACGCTTCCCCAGGGTGTTACCCGCGGTACCGCCATCCTCGGACGAGGCCCACTTCCAGGGCTGTTTTCTAAATTAGCCAGAGTGCTTGCCTGGCAAGGCAAAGTGTTCGATTTATTTTCACCAGACTTTAACAGCGGGGTGGTGGTAAACAAAATACTGCCCGTCGGCCTTAACGCTATTGTGGCAAAAACGTATCAAGGTGAAAGCTGGATGGACGGTAAAGATACGATCGTCATTGATTATAGTGATACCTCTTTGCTGGCTCGCCCGATCAGGGATGAAATAAGAGAAGTCGAACCCGGCCTTTATCTGGGTAAAGTCTGGTGGGGAAAAACCCGCATTTTAGACTTCGCACTGGAAACCCATCGCTCTGATAAGCGCCATTAACGATACGCAGGTGAACCATGTACCCTCTGATAGATCGCGCCAAGGATATTCTGGAAAGTCTTCAAAAGCTTCCCCAGAATGCACTTACCATAAGGATACCGGTAAATGAAGAGAAGGAAGCCACGCTGCGCAAACTATTGGCTCAGATAAATAAAAATCCCGCCGATAACAGCCTGATTCCCTTTGGCATATTTCGCCAGTTGCATTTTGCCCGATTCATTTTACTCGACGGGCCAGCCCACCCTGAAACCTATGCGACAACACTTGTCTTTATCGTCAATGTCGACGGGCCACCCAAAGCCTTTATAGACGATATGCTTAAACAAGCCGCCAGCGGCCTGGATCTTCTTTTAGAAAACTGCCTTGCTTATCCTGCCAAAAGCAAACGCACCAAGGAAAGCAGACGTCGCTATTTGTGGGATCACCGCATACGCTCGCAGGCAAGTTATACCAATACCGTGGGACGGACAGCATTGAGCATTCTGCAAGAGGATCAATTGCATGAGGTGCTGCAGTTATTTTTGAACAAACTGGACCCTGCCAGTTTCAGGTCGGCAACGACGCTTCGCCAGTCAATTATAGACTTTGTTACCCACCACCCTGAGGTGGCCTGGGCCTTAGCCAACAGAGTACAACCCTCGATGCTTTGGCGAGGCCTTGAAAATCTGCGCTTTGCGGCATTAAGTGCCTTGGGCATTCTGATTTTACTGTGGTGCTGGCCCCTGCTTTTGAGCTGGATTATTGTCCTGAGGCTTCGTGAATTTGATGACCCTGAAGATACCCATCGCCCTGCGCTTGAACGTTTAACGCAATTACGTTCATCCGAAGATATCGCAGCCCACAATCCTTTTGCTGCTGTTGGTTATTTAAAAGCCGGCCCGCTCAGGCGACTCACCGCCAGATCGTTGCTGGCGGCCGCTCAGGTAGTCTTGCGTCATGTCTTCAATAAAGGGGATCTTGCTGGCATACCTCTTTTGGGGCTGGATGGCGTAGATACCATCCATTTCGCGCAATGGACCATGATCGATAACGACCAGAGACTGCTCTTCACCAGCAATTATGATGGCAGCCTGGAAAGCTATATGGTGGATTTTATCGATAAGGTTGCCTGGGGCTTGAATCTTATTTTCAGTAATGGTGAAGGTTATCCGCGGACCCGTTGGATTGTGCATGAAGGGGCCCGGAATGAACAACGTTTTAAAGATTATCTGGGTAACCATCAAATCGAAAACCAGGTGTGGTTTTCAGCCTATCCGCATCTTACAGCCATCAATATTGCCAATAATGCGGCCATACGCGATGGCTTGAGAGGAAAGATGACAGAACAACAGGCAACACAATGGCTAAGTCGTTTATGATACAAGGAAGCAAGCTATGAGCACGCCTCAACACATCGATTTAAATGATATACAAGGGCTGATTACCCGTGGCTATGGCCATTTACCTGCCGCTAGCTATTTACTGCTTGGTTTTGGTAATAACAACAAAGCTAAAACCTGGTTAAAACACATCACCTCAGACATCAGCTATGCCAGCAAATCACCTGAAAAGCAGGCTATCAATATTGCGCTGAGCCATTCAGGCATCTCTAAATTAATCCATGATGCTGCCATTATTGATAGTTTCTCTGATGAATTCCGTGCCGGCATGAACACCCCGCATAAGCGCAGAATACTGGGTGATGAAGGCGATAATGCACCCGAAAACTGGCTTTGGGGAGGGCCGACAACGCAAACCGTTGACTGTTTGTTGCTGTGTTATGCCGGGGATGAAAAACAGCTCTCTGAGCTCACTGATAAGCTCGCAACACGCCTGGCAGACGAAGACATCAAAGTGATTGAAATACTGGACACCCAGTTTCTCCCCGAAAACAAGGAACACTTTGGTTTTAGAGATAGCATTGGGCAGCCCTTTATCCGTGAATTTAAACCTGAACATGCAGGTACTCAGCGTGCTGTGCCTCTTGGGGAATTCCTGCTGGGATATTCAAATGGTTATGAGCGGCATACGCAAACACCCGTTGTGCATGCCAGTAAAGATCCGAAAAATATTCTCAGACCTTCCGCCGAAACGGCTGGCTTACATGATCTGGGGTTTAACGGCACCTACCTGGTTTTCAGACAATTATTTCAGGACGTTCCCGGTTTCTGGAAAAGCCTTCACACGTATGCACAAGCCCAAAGCGACTCATCCCAACATGCTGATGCCCAGAAAATGAATCAAGAGGCTATTCGGCTGGCATCCAAAATGGTTGGCCGCTGGCCAAGTGGCGCCTCATTGGTGCATGCGCCTCAAAAAGATCTGCCAGATATCCTAAACAAGGATGATTTCACCTACCATGCTACCGATGAAGCCGGCCATAAATGTCCATTCGGGGCCCACATCAGGCGCACCAATCCCAGGGACAGCCTGGAACCAGAACCCGGCACGGAAAAATCGCTGGCCTTTAGTGATCGTCACCGTCTATTACGCAGAGGCCGCCCCTATGGCAAACCCTTTGACCCCAGCGTTAACCCGGAAAACGTGTTAACTAATCTTGATAAAGAACAAGCTCCCGTGGCGAGAGGCCTGCACTTTATCTGTTTGAATGCCAACATTGGCCGGCAATTTGAATTTGTGCAGCACACCTGGGCAAACAATCCTAACTTTAATGGTTTATACAAAGACCCTGATCCGATCATCGGTTCTCGCTCAATGAATGGCCTTAAGTCAGCCCAATTTACCATCCAGCAACCCACAGTGCGTTGCCAGCTAAGCCAATTACCCGATTTTGTGCAAACACGCGGCGGCGGTTATTTCTTCATGCCTAGCCGCAGAGCCTTAAATTTCATTGTTTCGTGACAAGGCTACAAACGCTACTTTTAACCTGTTCTGAGGATATTTTCATGCAGCGTATACCCCGCTTAGTAGAGCAGACCACCGGCCTGTTTATCAGTACCGCCCGTCGTCTGGAACCCTTATATCGCGATCAATTTGATCGTTGGCTAAAGCCGCCTATAGAAAAATTGACACAAGCCTTGATAAGGCGCCGTTTGCCGGATCAGGGCTTAGCCCTTGCTGAGGAAAAAATCGACCCTAATGAGCAGGCTCAGACAGAACACATCATTCAGACCATGAACCATTTTCTGGAACGGGAATATCAAGCAACTGGCCGTATCGCAGAGCGGGCAGGCAACACGAAAACGTATGGTCTGGTGAAAGCCAGTTTTACCGTGAATCCGGATCTTCCGGAAACACTGCAAGTTGGCTTGTTTAAGCCCGGCGAGCGTTATCCTGCCTATATCCGTTTTGGCGGACCGGGCCCTCGCGTGGTTCCCGATGTGAAAGACAACGGGATACTAAGCATAGGTATCAAACTGATGGGGGTGCCGGGTGAGAAACTATTGGATGATGAGCAATTCACGGTTGATTTTTCTGGCATCAGTTCGCCCAGTTTTACCACGCCTAATGTTCAGGAAAACGTCAAACTCCAGCAAGAAATAGGTAAAGGTACACCGGCCTGGTACTTTCTGAACCCGAAAGACTCGCATATACCGGATATGATTATGCAAGGTTTGTATGCGCGCATACATAGCAACCCTCTGGCACTTGCCTACTACAGTTGCGTCCCCTATTTATATGGCACCGAACAGGGGCAGAAAAGAGCCATTAAGTTTGCCGTATTTCCATCACTGCACACAACTAAGTTTCCCGATATAAAGAACCCTGATTTTTTAAGACAGGCAATGATAGATACCCTGGAAAGCCACTCGGTTAATTTTGATTTTGCAATCCAATTCCAGAAAGATCCTCAGGATATGCCTATCGAGAATGCCTCGGTCGTCTGGTCCGAAAAAAAGTCTCCCTTTATTCGTGTTGCCCGCATCAATATTCCGCCGCAAACCTTTAGCTACCCCGACCAGGATGACTTTGCACGCAAACTCACCTTTAACCCCTGGCATACCTTGCCGGAATTAAGGCCCTTGGGTAACCAGAATCGTGCACGTAAGCACATATATCAGGCAACTTCTCGAAAACGTCAGCAAATTAATCAGGAACAGCATATTGAGCCAACCGGACATGAAGTCTTCGGGCCGCTTAGTAAGACCCTGGCCAAACACTCAGTTTCAAAAGAAGAAAAACCAAAGCCATCTAAAAAACTCAGGAAACCTAAACCTGAAGCAGCCAGCTCATCTACCGGTGGCAAAAAAATCACACCGATGCTGCACTAGGCAAACCGCATCTCAGGAAAACCAACCCAACAATAACAAATTGCTTAAACGAAGGGCTTACCAATGAAAACAGCCGCACTCGCGAAACGCGTCAACCAAGTCATAAAGAACTTACCGTTGTTACCGGAAGTACTGCTTCCTCTGGATAAAAATGCCCCTTGGTCTGAATTCAGGTCTGGCAACTATGAATCCCAATATCATTTTGCCGGCGCTGTCCGCTCAGCCTTGTTTCCTATTTATGCACCCTTCAGGGAAGTCCCCCATTTACCTTATGAAGTTCCTGAGCAAGGGCCGATGATTGATGATAATGAAGCCTGGTTTTTTCTGAACGGCATCTGCACCAACCGCAGCGTACTGCGTTTAAACGGTAAAGCCATAGCCGACCTGTTTCAGCGCAAGGTATATTTGATGCATAACCCCTCAGATGGCATTGTTCTGGATCTGCTGGAATGTATTGCCGGCCGTACCATGCAACCTGTTTCGACCCTGGAGAGCAGCGTATCAGGTGTACTTGAAGACGCCTTGAACAAACATAGCCGTGTGGTGTTGTTTGCCCATTCCCAGGGCGGCATTATCACAACGGGAGCCCTAAAAAAACTCGCCACCCGCCTAACGGGTAGCCGAGCACGCTTATTAAAAAAACTCGAAGTGTATACCTTTGCAAGTGCAGCAACCGAATTTGAATTCCCCCAAATCTATGCTGAACATTTTATTCACGACCGGGACTATGTTGCCCGTATAGGCGTGGCAGGAAACCTTGATCATTTCACTGGTCGCATTTTTCGTTTTCCCGCAAGCGGACACCTTCTAAACGCGCATTACCTGAAACATTTGTCAGAAAATAAATTCATCTCCCGCGACGGGCAAGCCAGTAAGCTGAGTGAACAGTTTACAAAAGAAAAACCCCACTCACAGACGTCCAGGAAGCCAGGTCAAAGAAAAATGACACTATAACAAACCTCAGACTAGCGCCTGCCAGAGCGTTGATATCCATTCCTTCCTTTCCTCAGGCAGGCCTTAAGGTTTATTGCAATAGATTAATAGACCTATAGGCTTAAGTATCCTATTCTGAAGAACAGCCAGTTTAGTTTAGTTATTTGATTTCCTGAGATTTATCTATGAACAAAGAGTCCGTTGAACAACATTTGACCCATCTGAAACAAGAATATGTTCGCCAGCTTCCCGGAAAATTAAAAGAAATGAACGCTTGCTGGGATCATTTGCAACATACGAACTGGGATATAAAAAAACTTGAAACACTCAAGCAGGCCAGCCATAAATTATTAGGCAGTGGTGCCAGTTACGGTTTTCCGGACATCAGTACAGCTGCGAAGCTGTTGGAACATGAATTAGAAGGTCTTAAAGATCATATTGAACCCAAAGCGCGTACCCGGATTACCAAGCATCTCGAACAATTAAAAACAGCCATTGATGCCGCCAAAAAATCATTACATACGCTTGCAACGAAGCAGGAGCCCCCGCTTCTGACAACGCCTGTCAAAAAGCCGCTGGCAACTATCGCTATTATTGAAGATGATCAGACCCAGGCAGAATTTCTTAGCCTTAAGTTGCGAGAGCGTGATTATGAGGTTGCAAGCTTTAGCTCTCCTGAAGCATTCACCGAAGATACAAGCCAGGATCATTATGATTTGATCATGCTGGATGTCAGTTTTCCAGAAGGGCCATTGGCCGGCTTATATTGGCTGGAACATATCCATAAACAACTTAAAACACATTGCCCGATTATCATCACATCTGCACGGGCAGACTTTGTGGCAAGGATGCGCGCTGTTCGGGCAGGGGCTTCTGCTTATATTGCCAAACCCTTTGATATTGATGAGGTCTACAAACAGATCGACAGTTGTCTCAATATCCAAAAGAAAGATGGCAAGCGAATTCTCTGGGTGGATGACGATGCCCATATCCTGGCGCTTTATAAAGAACAACTGAAACAAAGCGGTTATCTTTTTGAAGGCATTACTCAGCCCCTCAAAATACTTGAGGCACTTGAGTCTTTTCACCCGGATATCATTATTATGGATTATGAAATGCCCGGGTGTAACGGCGCAGAAGTCGCTGCCATGCTCAAACAGGATGTTCGCTTTATGACGATTCCGATCATCTTTGTCTCCGGGTCGAATAAAAGTGACGGTCAAAATGCTCAGTTAAATCTCTTGGGCAATGCCTTTTTGAAAAAACCCATCGATTATGCCAGCCTGCTGAATACCATTTCCACACAATTGACCAAGGCTAAATTTTTATCCGGAAAAATTGAACAAGTCAGCCAGCGACTCGAGAAAAACGGCCTGCAGACCAGTCGTTTTTTCCTGGAAAATTTGGAAACCTGGCTGTTTCAGGGCAATGTTTCAGATGAATCCGATGCGGTATATTTAGCCTACGCCACACTAGATAACGTTGACTACCTGCGTGAACGAATTGGTTTGAAACATCTTTCCAATTTAAAACTCAAACTTGAAAACACGCTGAGCAACCACCCTTTAGTTCAGGGTAACGGCTGTGTTTTTGGTCAGCATAGCTACTTACTGCTGTTGCGCATTGCTCACTCAGATAACGAAAAAGATGCCCTTTACGCGCTTCTGCATGATATTAACGAACAATCCTGGCCGATAGATACCAAATCCTACAAATTATCTTTAAGTATGGGTGCACTTGAACTCAAGCAGAACAATAAACTTGATGAAGTGATCAGCAAAGTCGAAGCTGCCAGCTTTGATGCCATCCATGCAGGGGGGAACCGGGTGGTATGGGTAAGCTCAGAAGAAGCCTCTCAGGAAGCGCTTAACCAGAAGATCAAAACCTTAATGAATGACCATGCATTCAAACTGTATTTTCAGCCTATTGTTAACCTGGAAACCGATGCGAGTGTCTTTGAGGCGCTTATCCGACTGAGTGACGAAGAAGGTCATACCTATTCACCGAATCAATTTATGCCGTGGGTTGATGAAGAACTCAAAGGCGGTTCAGTTGCACTGGACCAATGGTTAATTGAACAAGCGATAGCAGAAATAAATACCTTTTATGATCAACATAACGAACCCTTAACCATTGTGATTAAGCTAGCCTCTTCGCTGGCAGAAATTATCACCCTGCTTCCTGACATCCGATTTAGCACACAAAAAACACTGCATCATAAAAAAGGAAAACTCATTTTCTCGATTCCTGTGGAGATCATCATTAAAAATCTGGAAAAAACCAAACAAATCATCGAGAGCCTCGAAGAGTTAGGTTGCGGGTTTATGGTGGAACATTTAGAACCTCAAAAAACACACATCAAGTTGTTAAACGATATCGGCAAGGTCGATTTAGCTAAAATCAAGATCGAAGGTAAGACCGATGATGAGATCAATCAATTCATCAGGCAGATACAATCGAATCAACAAGCCTTTCCCACTTTAGTTGTTTCCGGCATTGAAGACTCAACGATGCTTGCTCATTTTTGGGAGTTGGGTGTCCGGCACTTTCAGGGTTACTTTATACAGCGGCCCGGTGAAGTGTTGCTCTTAAATGAAAATTGATGCTGCCAAGAAGCCAGTTAACCTTATGACGCATCAAACAGTTCGCTTTCCTTGATAGCACGAAGCTGCAGGGTAAAGGTCGCCCCCTCGTTAAGACGACTGTTCAGCAAGATGCGACCTTTATGTTTTCGGGCGACGGTAGCCACAAAATGCAAGCCCAAACCTGCACCGGTCTCACTGGCCGTCTGATTCAAGCGTCTGAAACGCTGAAACACCTTGCGCTGATCATGCTCGTCAATACCCGGCCCTTGATCAGTAACGGATAGCAAGGCCTGTTCCTGCTGCTTGTCTAAATGCAGGCTTACAGAGGATCCTTCCGGGCTGAATTTAATGGCATTCGTGACCAAGTTATTTACGGCCCGCTCCAGCAAGCTCATATCGCCATTAACCCAGACATCTTGCTCACAGCGATGACATGATACGCTTATAGCCTTAACAGTTGCCAGAGCTTTAGCCTGTAC
>JBFHPN010000009.1:0-14050 GCA_041592735.1 Oleiphilaceae bacterium
AAGCGGGTTGCAGAAGCCGCTCCCTTAGGTGTCCGGGGAAGTTTAAAGTCTTCACAGTTGGCACGTGATCTGGGAGAACAAGCAGCAATAGAACGGCTTTTCACAGATCTGCAAGTCGTCATGGCCAGTGAGGATATGCAGGAAGGGATTAAGTCATATCTGGAGCGACGGCCTGCTCGTTTCAAAGGGGTTTGAGAACGGCTTTTATTACCAGTACAGCCAATGTTCTGGGCTATTGAGTGGGCTACATGAAGTCTGTGATTTTTATCTCACCTGCCATCAGCCCTCGCATCATTAAGTATTCAGTGCTCCTGAATGGTTTTTAAAAAAGGGAGAAAATCGGAAAGGTGATATTCACTGAACAGGTCGATACCCAGCCAGGATTTAATTAAATACAATCCAAACAAAATAAATGGCAAGAAAATGCAGGCGGCCAGATAGAAGAGGAACACTTTTCCTGTAAGCTTGACTAACCATCTGCGTGCGCGTTCTTTTAGTTGTCTGGGCTGGCTTCGATCGCGTAAGCAGTGAATGTAAATATGGTATTGGATAAAAAACAGGGGAATGGCCACTTTGATCATGCGGCCACCAGATTGGATGCAGGTCTGCTTGTTATCTTTGATGCGATTGTCTTGATCCATAGCACCCTCTTTATGAGACAAATTCGTACAGCATTCCTATGATTAAAACGAGCAATGGCTACGCTATCAACGGATAACGGAACCATTGGTGGCTGCTTCAGATAAGCTGTCCTTTTCTTTGGTCCACTTTGCCAGCTTGCCTAATAAGCTCTGTTTATCAGCAGGTTTGGCTAAATAGTCATCCATACCGGCTTGCATAAACCTGTCCTGATCGCCCTGCATGGCATTCGCTGTAAGCGCAATAATTGGAATGTAATCAATAGACTGGTCTGCACGAATAGATTTAGTGGCTTCAACACCATCCATTTCCGGCATATAAATATCCATCAACACGGCGTCAAACTGTCTGTTTTTAAGTGCTTCCACTGCTTCCTTGCCATTATTGACGACATGCAGGGTATAAGGGCTGCCATTCATCATCGCTTGAAAAACAATCTGGTTCGATGGGCTGTCCTCGGCCAGCAAAATATCGAATTTTTTTTCTGAATCCTGTCCAGCGTTTGAGGTAGCTTTTTGTAAACCGCCTTGCACTGATAGGGGTTGTACCAGTTGAAAAGGTAAATAAAAATGAAATATCGCGCCCTTATCTGGGCTGCCTGTGGCAGAAATTTGCCCACCCATTAATTCTACCAGTTGTTTACAGATGGCTAGCCCTAAACCAGCACCTTCATGCTTGCGTTGCGATGAGTTGTCTAGCTGACTGAAAGGCTTGAATAACGCGCCCTCCTGTTCTGCTGAAAAGCCAATCCCGGTATCCTGAATTTCAAAATGCACCTCGACCTTATCAGGGGTTTTTTCTTGCGTTGAAACGCTGATGGTAATGCTTCCGGAAGGGGTAAATTTAATCGCATTGGACACCAGGTTGAGCAAGACTTGTTGTAATCTGAATTGATCCCCTTTGACTTGCAGGGATGGCAGGCCGTCAATACGTTTGATCAAACTCAGGTTTTTATCTTTGGCTGGTGTATCGGTGAGAGCTAAAACATTATCCACGGCGGTTTCGATACTAAAATTGACGGCATCCAGTTGGATTTTATTCGCTTCCATTTTGCTGATGTCGAGGATTTCGTTGAGGATATGCAGTAACTGTTGTGCTGAATTATAAGCAGTGTCAAGGTAACGCTTCTGCTCAGTCGGCAGGTTTTCATTTTCATTGAGTACTTCGAGTAAGCCCAAAATAACATTCATGGGTGTTCGAATTTCATGACTCATGGTGGCCAGGAAGGCACTTTTCGCCTGGTTTGCAGATTCTGCTTTATCTTTAGCGCGGGCAAGTTGGAATTGATTCTCTTTCAGTTCGGTAATGTCAACGAAAAAGCCAACACTGCCGCCACCGCGAATCGGGCGTTCGACAATGCGTACCCAATGACCAGAGGCAAGCTGCTCTTCGAACATCGGCCCGTTGGAGGAATGGTGTTTAGCGAGCCGCTGTTGAATACGTGCTTCAATATCCTCCTCTTCAAGCACGTTGAATTGACCCTTATTAAAGGCATAGCGAAGTATTTCTTCGAAGGTTCGCCCCTCCTGCAAGTAGTCCCGGCTTAGTTCATAGAGTGACCGGTAACGGTCATTACAGGTGATCAGTTTGTCCTCACTGTCGAAAATAACAAAACCATCCGGCAGGGCATCAATCGCATCTCTAAAACGGATTTCACTGGTTTCCAGCGCCACTCTAGCCACTTCTACCGCCCGTTGGAAACGATTAGGCAAGCGCAGTAACAAATAGACCAACAGCGGTACAATGAGCGTAATCAGAATACTGCTGATCCAGAAGGTGTATTTTTCCTCTAGACGCATGCTGATCGGAGTGGGGCCGATATCGAGATGCCAGGAGCCGGCAGGCAAGGAGACCATGGTGCTGGCGATGGATTTGCTAATTATTTCAGGATGACCGAAAAACGGGGGTTTATCTGTCCCGGTGCTATCAATTCCACGAATGGCTATCCTGTCGATTAATGACCCTGATTCGCCACTCAGGCCAACTTCATTTAAAAACGCAGGCATGTCTATCAATATCGTGGCGAAGCCCCAGAAATACTCTTTTTGTGTTATGTCATCCTGCAGGTAAATGGGCAGTCGGCCAATCAGTGCCAAGCCACCCTGAATAAGGGTTAAGGGGCCGGCGATCCAAAGCCCGCGATTAATTAAAGCGTTCTCGGCAGCCTCGCGACGTTTGGGATCTGCCAGGAGATCATGGCCAATGGCGGCCTTGTTTGAGTCATAGGGCCAGACATGCTGCACAACCCCCTTTGGGGCTAATTGTAAGCTGCGGATAGCCGTTCCTTGATGACCCAGAGACTCGGCAAAGGCTTGAAATTGGGCTTCTGATATATTTGGATTGGCTCTGACCAGGCCCGCCAGACCTTTGGTTAGAAACAAGCGAGAATTCAGCTCAGTTTCAATTCTGCCACGAATATTGGATAACAGTTCCGTTGCGTCTTTGGTCTGCTCTAGCAGCAATGCTTCGTGTTTTTGCTGATACCAGAGTTGGCTGGTGAGTGCGAGTGTCACCAGCAGTGAAAAAGCGATCACGCTGGCGACTAACTTCCCACTGATGGCTCTAAGAAAACTGTTAGTCCAGCTTGATAAATCCTTTTGAGGTTTATTGGCGCGTTTAGCCAAGTGCATTTTATGCTGCGTTAACTCCACCTCGACCCACTTGGCGAGATCTGCAAGTATTTTGCGCTGAATAGCGTCCATCTGCCGGGGTTTGGTATCGATAACTGCCAGGGTGCCCATGCAAAACCCATCTGCTGTTTTAATGGTTTGGGCAGCGTAGAAGCGTATCTTGGGTTCGCCGATGACCAGGGGGTTGTCCTGGAAACGATCGTCGCTCTGGGTATCTTCAACAATAAATAGATCATCATGGCAGATCGCATGCCCACAGAAAGAGATCGCACGTTCGGTTTCAGATACAGACAAACCTTGAGCCGATTTGAACCATTGCCGATCTTTATCGACAAAGCTGATGACCGCAATGGGAACATCGAGCAGATTCTGCGCAAGGCGTGTGATCCGGTCAAAGCGTTCTTCGGGCTCGGTATCCAATAAACCAAGCGCATGTAGACGCTTCAGCCGCTTGCGTTCATTTTCCGGTGTAGGTGCTTTTATCATCTTTTTATTCCTGGACCCTGTCATGTAAACGGGTTTTATCGTCGCTTGGTCCTAGCTTTTTTTGCTAAGCTGAACGGGGTGCGTGTCGGTTTTAACCATGGCTAAGGGCCCATTTAGCTGAACAGCGTTTTTCAATAGTAAATATACACTGCTGAGCAGGTAATGCACGGCGCCTTTTTGATAAAGTTCGATTTCGGTTAATTGCACTATGATGGGATCGGTATCCGCGCCGGTTTGTAACATCGCGGGGCTTATCCAGCCGATAGGCAAGCGCAGATATTGTTCATGCCAGGGTGAAAAATGATCCTCTTCGAACTGCTCATCACTGAGAGGTGCTCTGCCAAATAAATTCAAATGACCGCTGACCACTGCCAGTAGTTTCGAAAAAATACCTTGCATACGATGCGCGACGCTGAACTCAACAAAGCTGCGGAAGCCTTTTAAGCCTTGAATGGTTTTATTGGTGAAGATCCGACGACCGGAGAAGAACGCAAAGAGCCCCAGATAAATCCACACAGGCAGTAAACAGGCCAAGGTGACTAACGCAAAGAAACGTTCCAATAGTGTTGCTGTGCTTAAAGTGCGGATTGCACTATCGCCCAACATAAAGGGTTCATCAATCGGACAGACAATATCCAGATCGATACGGATCAGAGTATTACCAAAGACGATCGCATGGTTGAGGTCCATGCCTGGGCCTATGTATGTGCCATCCATGACGATGGTATCGTTGAGCCGGGCGCCTTCATCCACGATACAGTTATTCCCAACCACCACGGTTTCTGAGCAGCGCACACTTCTGGCAAGGCGGCTGTAGTGGCCTAAGGAAAGTGAGCCATTTTCAATGTTGGTCAGGTTACAATCAGCCTGAATACCCAGGGATAATTGGGACGGTAATTTTTTAGCGGCCATCTCAGCGCTGAGCTTTTGCTCGGTCTGAATGACCAGGCGATGATAGTCCTGTAAATGTTTAACCAGACTAATGTCGTTAGTGGATTGTGCCTGAAAGTGTGGCCAGTCGAGGGTATTGATACTCTGATGAGGCTCACTGACTTCATAGCAATAAAAATCAGGATGCTGTTCCACATGGCCATTCCAAATATCGCCGCGCAAGGCCAGAAAAGGAGAACTTAGCACCTGTTGGTCGATGCGCCGAATCAATTCATCAGGTTGTTCGTTTTTTCGGCTCATCATGTAGGTGATCGCCATGCTCCAGCGATGGCCATCGGCAAAGTACGACTTGATTTTATCGGCATGTTCGCGCACCACGATAATGACCCTGGTGGTTTTGTATTGTCTAAGAATTTCCAGCGTATGCTCGAGCATGGGCTTACCGGCTACCGGCAGCATCGCCGGTGCATACTGAGCGTTAAGAGGCGCGAGTTCCTCACCGTGTCTATCGGCAAATACGACTGCAAGCATGGTGCTTCTCCTTGTTATTGTTCAACGTCATAGTGTTGTATTCGGTTAATGTGTCTTATTCAGGTAAATCGTGTGCATCAGCTTAGGGTATTAAGTAAGCAGATTACTTAGTCAATAACTTAGCCAGTTAGTAAGCGCCCCGACCGGTAATAATCAGTGGTATCGTCTTGAATATCAGTTTGATATCCCGCCAAAAACTGCGGCGATGCAAATATTCAATATCGAGCCGTGCCTGTTCGTGAAACGGGATGTCTGACCGGCCTGCTACCACCCACTCAGAGGTGAGTCCGGGTATCGAATCCAAACGTTGCAGGTGGTTGGGTTGGTAACGCAGCAGTTCATCAAAAACAGCCGGTCTGGGGCCGACCACAGACATATCCCCTTTCAGGACATTGATCAATTGTGGTAATTCATCAATCGAATAACGCCGGATAAATTTACCTACCCGGGTAATCCGTGGGTCATTTTTCATCTTGAAATTCACGCCGTCGCTCATTTCATTTTGGCTTTCAAGTTGCTTTTTTCTGGCTTCGGCATCGACATACATGGAACGAAACTTCCAAAAGTTAAAGGGTTGGCCACGATAGCCTGCACGTTGCTGTTTAAAAAAAACCGGGCCGGGCGAGTCCAGCTTGATGGCGATGGCGGTAAGCAAAAACACCGGGAATAACATGATCAGGGCATAACTGGATAAAATAATATCGCTGAGTCGTTTGCTGTTTTGGTTCAGGTAGTTCGATTGAGCAACTTTCAAACGGGTTAGTATGGATTTTAGTGTGAGCAGGCTTCTGGACTCACTGATTCGACGCCAGCCCGGTTTGCTTTGATGCTGTTGTTGCTCGAATTTGGATTGTAATACCCGCCATAAAAACAATGGATTGCCCAGAATATATCTGCGCCACATGCGCTTAGGTTCCTGATACAAACGCCAGATCCATTCTCCATTCAGGTTGCGTAACCACTGCGGGGCTCTGGGAATGCTTTGAGAATAAAAATCAAATAATCCACCCACGGCCAGGCTCAGCTGAACATCCAATTTGTCCTGATATTTTGCCAGCCACAGTTCTTGACGCGGGACACCCATCGCGACAAATAAGACCGAGGTTTTACGCTCATTGATTTCTTTGATCACGGCTTCACTGCTGGCATCATCTAAATAGCCGTGGTGGTAGCCCGAAATGTTAAGTGCGGGGTAATGTGTTTGTACCCAGGAAACCACCTTTTCCGCGACGCCGTCTGCGCCGCCTAAGAAATAAGCCGATAAGCCTTTTTCCTGAAGCAGGGCACACAGATGAGGAAAAAGATCGGTACCATTCAGGTTCTCCTGAAGTTCGGTTTTATGCATCAGGCAGCCAAATTTAACGCCGACCCCGTCGGGTAATACCCAATCTGCACCAGACAAGGTTTCACGATATTGGGCATCTTGGTAGGCGATATTCAAGCAGTGAGCATTAATAAAAAACAGTTGTTGCTGACGCTTGTTTTCCAGTGAAGCGGAAAGTTCTGCCAGTACCTTGTCTTTGGGTTCATTAATAAATGAAATACCGAGAAGTTGTGCTTTCGCGCTCGGGTTCTCTTTTGTGGTATCGAGTGTTTCATTGCAGGCACTTGGGCTGATTGGGTACATAGTGGTTAAACCTGTCTAAAAATAAATTCGTTGTCCTTTCTATATATCAAAAGCCGTGCCAAGCGCTAATTATTGTTTAATTGATTGAATATAAAGGAAAAAAATATTTTAAGGCTGGATCTGGATAGATTTGTGTTGCTTGTTTCCTTATTGCTTTGCAAAATGCAAAGCAATAAGGAATGGCGGGTTATGAACGTGCTTTCAAATTCAGGTCAGATTGAATCCGGGCTTGCTGAAGAGAACCAATGACTTTGGCCGCGAAATTTTCAATCTTGGGATAAATCACCGGTAGCACTCTTAGCAGAAATGCGGCGCCAGCTGTTGAAATTGATCGAGATGGCTCTTTAACAAAGATGCGCCAATCACTCTTGATCGCGCGTTTTAACATGTTTAGAGCATGCTGACCGCTTCTTAAACGAATGGCTTGACGGCACAGGTATCTGAGCTGGAATGCCCGTGCGGTATCGATCTGTTCTGCAACAAATTCCGGAGCATAGCGTCGGGTTTTTTCAGCAACCTGCTCCCAGGATGCAAGCTGTTGATCCAATTGGGCCGAGAGCCCGCCGTTATTCAGGCGGTAGTTAGTCAAGGCTTTCGGAATAC
Source organism: Oleiphilaceae bacterium (assembly GCA_041592735.1). Classification (GTDB taxonomy): domain Bacteria; phylum Pseudomonadota; class Gammaproteobacteria; order Pseudomonadales; family Oleiphilaceae; genus PZPK01. The sequence goes on from JBFHPN010000009.1 coordinate 7,408, forward strand.
CCTCTATTTTCCATTCGGTCGTCAGGGCAATCCGCAGCCAACATTCGATATCCTCGGAGCGACGCAGTTCACTGTCAAAATAACGGGCTTCGGATTTGCCATTGTGGCTGGCGTGATACTCGATATCCTTTAATACTTTGTGTCTCAGTACCGGTGCAGAACCATTACCAATGGGGTTTCTGCTAAACATTTCAGCGGCATCGATATGCGTCAGCTTGGGCATTTGGTAGCATTTTGTGGCCTGGCCATCTTCGTCTATAAAGGCTGAACGGCTAAAGGATAAGCCCACATCGCTGTGTTGCTCTAAATGGGCAACATGCTCTTTTAGTTTGTCGGGGTGCCAGGTGTCATCAGAGTCCAGAAACGCCACATATTCACTGCAAGCGTGGCGTACACCGGTATTGCGCGCTCCCGCAAGCCCTCGATTCTCGTGATGATTGACAATCCGAATGCGCTCATCGGTATAAGCTTGACAGATAGCAACACTGTTGTCGGGTGAGCAGTCATTGACAATAATCAGCTCAAAATGTGGGTAGGTCTGGGCAAGGACAGAATCGATGGCATCGGCGACGAATCTCTCTACATTATAAATCGGCATGATCACACTGACGGTATGCATAGTTTGTTTACTCCGTTTTTATGGGTAGAACACCTTAGTGTTCGTTCAATTCAGGTTAGAAGATAGGTTTAACGGTTCTGTTTAAGAGCTTGCGGTGCAAGCTGTTCTAAAAGATCGTGTTCTAAAATCGCTGGCTCTAATACTTCCTGGCCTAGTACATTTTTTTCAGTACATTGTGTTCCAGTACGCTTTGTTGCATTGGGTCTTGTTTAAGTACCTTTTGTTTGGGTAGCTCTTGTTTAAGTGCATCTTGAAAAATACGTGCCAGTTTTGTTGCAACGACCGGCCAGGTATAAGATTTTTCAACTTTTTTCAAACCATTTCGCCCCATGGTTTTTAGTAACTCAGGCTGATCGATCAGATGTCTGATTGCCTGTGCCACCTGCTCAGGGTCTTGCGATGTAACCAGGCCATCCTCGTGTTCAGATACCAGCTCTCTGAGTAAGGGGATGTCCCCGGCAATCACGGGTTTCGCCATTTGCCAGGCCTCAAGATAAACCACGCCCAAACTTTCTTTTATGGAGGGCACGCAGAGTAATTCACACTCTGCCAGCGCGGCGGTTTTCAGTTCCTGAGAAGGGGTTTCAATGACGCGAATACGAGGGTCATTGAGCGCCTTGAAATCATCTCGGGATTCGGGCGTCTGTGGCCCAAAGAAAACAAAATGAAGCTGAGGGTGATGCACCCATACCGCCTGCATGGAGGCCAAAACGGCATGGTAGCCTTTGTCGGTATCATGGCGCCCCAGAAACAGTACATAAGGCGTATTCTGCAAGGCGTACTGTTCTCTGAATGCTGTGCCATCGATGCGCTCGCTGAGCACCGAAGCCATGGGGCAGACATGCACTTTAGCCGCATCCACTCCTTGTTCTATCAGCCATTGGCGTTCATGTTCCGTAAGCGCCACGATGGCATCCGACTGAGCATAAACACGTTTCATGCGCGCACTGCGCCAGACGCTTTTATCGCCGTCACAGGTGCGCGCGAGCGGCGTGAAAATGAAAGGTTTATTGAGCTTTCTGGCGGCAGCGCAGGCAGCTTCTGTCACCATGGTCAAGCCGCTGTATACATTATGAATCACATCATAATCGACAGCTTCATGCATGATTTCACGGCAGGAAAAACGTCGTATCCCATAGTTAAAAAATGGCCTTGATATGCGGTGCTCGGCATATCGCTTCGACAGCCAGTTAATCAGTGGCTTGCTTTGCCCTTTGTAGGGTACTTGCGCAATCGCAATACCTTGATCATCACGTGCCAGGTTTTGTGCTTCCAGAATGGCGCGTTCATTACTTAGCTCCTCATCACTGCAATGGCTGAATACCTTGCTATGGATGCCGAGATTTTTCAGGGCATGACACATATAGCGGGTATGTATCTGTGCGCCGCCCAATGCTGGCCAATAACGCGCAATCACGACAAGCGCAGAAGGTGTGTGACCCACCGGTGCGTTGTGATGGGCGAGTGGTGCCCGAGATGGGTAGCTAAGGGAGTTAGACAGCATAATCAAGTTTCCTTTCATCAATAACTGGGGCGTGTGCGCACTGGGTATGGGCTGAACCAATGACAACCAGCGCGGGCCAGATTAAGTAAGCCAGTATTTCCAGGTTTTCACCCAGGGTATAAAACAGTAATAAAATCAGGCAGCAGAAAGCGCTTCGCACGAGCAGCCCCTGATTGATCTTCAAGAATAATGCCAATAATGAAATAAACATGGGGATAGCTAATGCGAGTAAACCGACCAGACCTTTGACAAAGAGCAGGCCGTACCAAGTGTGATGACTTCCGATGGGCATGTACTCAACCAGATGAGGGCCTCTTTCAACGACACCATGCCCCCAGATAGGTGCTTCGTATTGCCAGCGATCAATGGCAATACGCGCCAGGGCTTTTCTAACACGGCTGGAGTCGGCTCGTGCGGCATAAAAGGCATCCCAAAAGGATTCATTAAACGCCAGCATTTGTGTGCCGAAAAAAGCGACAACAAAGCCTAGAATCGATAACAGAAATAACAGCGTTGTGGCCTTAACATATTGCAGGGCATACCATAAACAGACGATGGCGAGGATGCTTAGCGCTGCCAGACGCGATTGCGATACCAGCACCATCAGAATGCTGCCGCAGAATCCGATGCGCTGCCATTTTTTATCTTTTTCAGCCAAGGCAAAGACAAAAAAGATGTTTGCCACAAAGCCCAGTGCAGGTGCCCAAGGCGTAAATAAACGCCATCTGGGGGTACCGGTCTGAGGGTCCAGTTCATACAAAGACAAGGCAAAGAATTCAGGCCCCGGGCCGCCAACCACCGACAAGGGCGATACATAGAGTATTTCTGGAAGCCGGACGAGCCAGGCGAACACAAACACCGGGAAGAGGTAGAGGGTGTGCAGGCATACTTTCATAGCTGCGCGATAAATCAGCTCTGGCCGAATGTTCATGCTGCCAATTAAAATGAATAAGGCTAGCAGGCCCCAACCCTTGGCCCAGCCGATACTGGACTTGATGGTCTGCCCGGTGCCAAGGCCAAAATTTAGATGACCAATAATAAGCGCCAGAAGCATTACGGCCATACCCAGAATCCAGATAAACGTTGGCATAGGAATGCGTCTGTTTGGCGAATTCGGCAGCAGACTGCGGCTTAGCATCAGCCCGAATAATAACCAGCCGATCACCGGACCACTGATATACAGTGCACCAATAAAATAAAGCGGATAGGTGGCGGTGATTGCCCGCCAGACTATGCGCTCTTCAGTGTTCTCTGGAGAAAGGGTTTGCGAAACCATAATAGCGCTAATCCACAAAGCAAGGTGATATGACAAAATATACCGCCGGCCAGCGCCACCAAGCGCTTCAGTTTTTCGGGGGCGTCTGGCAGGCTAGGCTCGGCAAGCAGTTGTACAAGGGGATAAGATGAAAATCGGTCATTCTTACCAATATCCTGTTTGGTCAGTGCGGTAGTAAAGACGGCCGTAGCCACTTGTTGTTGTCGGGCCAGATCTTCAAGGTAAAGCAAGTCATCAATGTTGCCATCGATACGCTCTTGAATAGACTGAATAATCTGGTTTTCGATGACGATCTGACTTTCCAGGCCTTCTTTATCTGCAATTAACTGAAGCAGTTCGCTGAGTACGTTACTGTCTAGCGATTTCCCTCCCAGCTTGATCAGTTCCGCGACATCGGTATCGGATTGTTCAATCAAGCGTCGGCCGCGTTTAGTCAGGCTGTCATTGACCGTATGGTGTGCCGCATGCAGTTGTTTAAGTTGCGGGTGCTGTTTTCCCCAGATGCCTTCTATGGAGGCGATCTGGGCATGGATGTCGGCATGGCGTTGCAACTTTTCCTGGAAGTTTGGGTCATTCCTTAAATGAATCGCATGCTTGACATCTTGTTCCTCCAGTTTGGTGCCGCTGAGTAAAATCTCAATTTTCGATTTCACAAAAGCATGTCGTGCCTCCAATGAACTCAGCTCGGCCTTTTTTTCCTCCAGTTGACTCACCAGCAAATCGAAGTGTTCCACCGAGACAATGCCGGCTTTAGATTGATAGCTAAGTTTGTTTTGTTGAGAAGTCTCAAGCTTCTGACTGTATTCGTTGAGGCTCGCCAGGCTGGCCTGTTCGCGGCTTTCGTTTTCCTGGTCACGTAATTTATCCAACTGGTTTTGCAGAGCCTGATAAAGTGCTTTGGATTTTTGGTGCGCCAGTTCTGCGGAAGTTGCCGATACCTTGAACAGGATGAATGAGGTTTGATCAAGTAATTTGATGCGTGGTTGGCCAAACTCGGCGGCTGTCAGGTTAAGCGATTGTGCGGCGGCATCCAGCACCGGTTTGCTCATAGCCAATTGTTTATAGTTTTCTCTTGGGTCAATCAAACTGGTGCCATAAGGAGACGTGCCACTGGAAGACGCCTGGCCAATACTTTCAACGCTGATGGTGTGCCCTTTGGTGGCGCTGGGTAAGATCAGGGTCCACTCACTGACATACTGGGGCGCGGCTTTCCAAAGAAAGGTACCGATAGCCCCCCAAATAACAAGCGTGCTCAAGAACGCCAGCGTCAGATAGACGGTCTTGCGTTCCTGATGATTCAAATGGCTGCCCTCCGCCAGAACGCGATAGAGTAAGCCTTTGTTGTTAGATGCTTGTTGGGTCACAGTAAGGTGTCTCTTATGGTTTAGCGTAATAAGGGTATCGGTAACAGAATATCGGTGATCGTACGGGCAATTTCCCGAATATTGGTGACCTCTGAGTCATAACATACGATGCTGTCGTTCGGCATCAAATACGGGTTTTGGCTCAGCTCATGTGGGCTGCGCAGCAGGGTTTCGATATTGCGTTCGATCGCTACGGGTTGCTGGCGCACCGGATCGGTGGTCACCAGCACGACGTGTCGGTCGCTGTTTGTACTGGCCGCACCCCCGGCGCAGTTACCCGATGCCACGGCATTATGCAGGCGAGCGCCATAAGGTAGGCTGGTGGCGTGCGTGCCTACTGCTGATCCCGCATTGTGCATGGCAGGTTGGGTTAGGTTGGAAATAAACAAGCGAATACCGGGCGGTGTGATCGGCGACAAAGTGACCAATTCAACTTGCGGTAAACCGTGGCTGGGTACGCGTATCTGGTCGCCTTGCTGTAAGGTGATATCCTGGCTGGGATAACCCATGATCATGCCTTTCAGGTCAACTTCTATGGTTTCATGGCCGCGTGTAATCTGAATTCGGCCAAGATCTGCATCAGGACGGATACCGCCAGATGCACTCAATGCGGCAGAGAGTCTGCGCTTAAGCGCCATAGACTGTCCCTTTGTATTAAAACTATCTGCACCAGGCAAATTATCCCGGGTATTGATGGTTTTCTGACCGGCATTGAATACCGCGCCGGATACAAAGACATTGATCGGTGCGAGATCCTGAACCGTGATGCTGACTTGCGCCATGCCTCGATTGAATATACCTTTTCGAGTCAGCGCCTCATTGATCATTTCTTCCAGCTCGTCGGGCGTTTTATTCTGTGCCGAGATGCTGCCTATAAACGGCAGCTTTAGTTGGCCATCCAGGCCAAGCTCATAAACGCCCTCATAGACATTATCGCTATTGCCGAAAAAGCTGTTAGGCCAGTTGCCGCTGGGCATCCATAGACGAATTCGGTCTCCCTCAGAGAGTCTCAGGGCATTAAATTGCTGGGCCTTTGAGACTGGAGCAGAACTTTTTGCATCATGGTCAGTATGCTGTGTTTCATTGTGCGAATGAAAACCCAGGTATGGTTGATGGGCATTGTAATAGTTCCACTCCGATTTTATCGGAGCAGGGGCTTGCTCCAACCAATGGCCCTTGCCGGTCGTATAAGCGCTTTCCGGGTGGCCGATTTTAGGCGCAGAACAGGCACTTAAGACACAACTTAAGCTGACCATTGAAAGTTGGAGTAAGCTTGCCCTAATCATTACGCTGCAACCTTTTGCAGGTCAGAAATAGCGTTATCAAGGTCTTCATAGATGTAAAGGATCTCATGAAGCCGAGTTAGCTCAATCAAGGCTTTAACATTGCGATTAGGGTTGAATAAGGCGACTCGTCCATTACGCTTTAAGGCTGTTTTGAACAGACCTACCAGCACGGCAAGACCGCTTGAATCGATGAAATCTACCGGGCTCATATTTAACACTAATGCGCAATGGCCGGTTTTAGTCAGAATCTCGTTAAATGCTTCACGGGTTTTATCAGCGTTCGCCATGTTCAGAACATTCGGCAGTTCAATCACGGTGACGTTAGCGTGTGAGGTATAAGGTAGTATCATAATGCATTCCTCGAATGGTTTACTGGGTAAAAAAGTTTTGTTCGATATATACATATCAATAATTGGGCCAAGTTTTTTAGTATTTTAAGCTGTTGATTTTAAAAGATTTAATATTTATTGTTATGGTTTTCTGTGAACGCTTTGCAAATTGCAAAGCAAAATAATAAAGAGTGTGTTGATTTTTGCTCTGCCTGGCAGGAAATCAGGCGGCCCTAGCATGTTATGTATTCAAGGCATTCATGGC